>CAMFLN010000827.1 GCA_945957305.1 uncultured Planctomycetaceae bacterium
ACTTCGAAGCGGGAGCGCGCCACCTCTGGCGAGGCTGTTACCGCATCGACGCGGCTGACCTGTTTCTCATCTCCGCGCGAAGATGCTCTTGCGCCGGTCGGCCAGGTTGCTAAACTGGGCATGCCTTGCCGTTGACGGCGCGTAGGTGGCGATCTCGGCGGTCGATCGCACCAGCAACTTCCCCCTCAGCAAAGGACGCACTCGCTTGTCGAAAATTGCTTTCCTGTTTCCAGGGCAGGGCGCGCAGAGTGTCGGCATGGGCGCGGCCTTGGCCGAAAAACTCCCGGCTGTACGCGAATTGTATGAACGGGCCAACGCGGTCCTCGGATTCGACCTCGCGAAGCTCTGCTTTCAGGGGCCGGCCGAAGAGCTCGATTCGACGGTGATCAGCCAACCGGCCTTGTTCGTCACCAGCCTGGCGGCGGTCGAAGCGCTGCGGGCCGAATCGCCCGACTTGGTGCTTTCGTGCGAAGCCGCGGCCGGCTTGAGCCTGGGGGAATACACGGCGCTCGTGTTTGCGGGGGTGCTCGATTTCGAAGAGGGACTGCGGCTGGTGCAGTTGCGCGGCGCCGCGATGCAGGATGCCGCCGACGCAGTCCCCAGTGGCATGGTCAGCATTCTGGGGCTTGAACGAGTGCAGGTGCAGTCGATCGTCGATCAGTCGCGCGGCAACGATATTCTGGAAATCGCCAACTATCTCTGCCCCGGCAACATTGCCGTGTCGGGCAGCAACGCCGCCTGCGAACGAGCGGCCGAGTTGGCCGAGAAATCGGGGGCCATGAAAGCCGTGCCGTTGGCCGTGGCCGGAGCCTTTCACACCAAGATCATGGAGCCCGCCGTGGCACGGCTGTCGGCCGGCCTGGCCAAGGCCAAGATGCACGACCCCAAGATACCCGTCGTCTCGAACGTCGATGCCGTGACGCACGCCAACCCGGAAGAGATTCGCGCGCTGCTGGTCAAGCAGGTGGTGAATCCCGTGCGCTGGGAAGATTCGCTGCGCTATTTGCTGGCGCAGGGTTTCGATCAGTTTTACGAGGTGGGGCCAGGGCGTGTTTTGCGCGGGCTATTGCGGCGCATCGACCGCAAGATCTCCTGCCAAAGCGTGATGGACTAGCGGCGAGGACTATTGCGTTTTTCAATTCTCGGGTGCCATGGCCACGCTGGCGTGGCTATTCAGCAGCGGTGGAAGCGATTTAATTAAAGCATGCTCACGCGAGCGTGAGCATGGCACACGGACGTGATGGACTAGCACTCTGCCAGGCCGCGTCTTTTCGGATCTCGGGTGCCATGGCCCACGCTTGCGTGGCCATGAAGAGGACGGTAGCAACGACTTCGGTTAGCGCAGGCTCATGAGAGCGTGAGCAGGGCAGACGAAACTGCTTCTCTAGATTCAGCAAGGAGTGTCGCGGTGGCGGAAAAGGAAACGATCAACGCCCAACTGTCGGTCGATCTCAAGGGGCAGACGGCTCTCGTGACCGGGGCGTCGCAAGGCTTGGGGCGGGCCATCGCCGTGGGCTTGGCAAAGGCTGGCGCGAGCGTGGCCTGCGTCGCCCGCAATGTAGAAAAACTGCAAGCCACGGTGGCCGAGATCACCGCCGCCGGCGGCACCGCCGAGGCGTTTGCCTGCGATGTGACCAACGGGGAGAGTGTGCAGAAGACAATCGACGACGTGCTGGCCCGCTGGGGCAAACTGCACATCCTGGTCAATAATGCCGGCATCACGCGCGACACGCTCATCCCGCGCATGCAAGACGAACAATGGGATGAAGTGATCAACACAAACCTGCGCGGCGCGTTCTTGTTCACCCGCGCCGTGACGCGACCGATGATGCAAGCCCGTTACGGGCGGATCGTGAACATCGCCAGCGTGTCGGGCTTGATGGGGAATCCGGGGCAAGCGAATTACTCGGCCTCGAAGGCCGGCTTGATCGGCATGACGCGCTCGGTGGCTCGCGAGTTGGCGACGCGCAAGGTGACGGTCAACGCCGTCGCTCCCGGTTTTATCGAAACCGACATGACCGCGGCGCTCGGTGAAAAGATCATCGAAGAAGTGGTCAATCGTGTCCCGGTTCGCCGGCTCGGTCACCCGGACGAGATCGTGGGAGCCGTGTTGTACCTGGCGAGCGGCGCCGCCTCGTACGTGACGGGACAGGTCCTTACGGTGGATGGCGGGTTAACGGCCTGAGCGAGCAGCGATTGCGGCGACGGCGCCCTCACAAGTGACTTTGTGTCCCTCCGGGATGTCCGGCGACTAATTTCTGGCAAAAAATCAGAGCGTTACTTTCGAAAAGTGACGAATTAGTGGCGGTCGGCGTCTAAGGCGAAGTTTGCCGGTCAAGACCGTCGGAGCGAGACCCACAGGACGCGCCCCCTAGGGGTCCTGGTAGATATGGACAGGCTGCGAAAAAGTCGGTATATCTTGACCTTCTTTGCAGAAACCCTGTAATTTGCGGGGGCTGCGAGTTTGCCCCGACGCGGGAGTGGGTGCGGTACAGTCTGCCGTTGGAACGAATGTGCGTCGCATAAACTCGCCGGAAAAAAGACTATCAACTGCCTCAGTAAAAATAAGCAAGTGCAAGGAGGACCAGTAAAGTGGCCTCAGTTAAAGAACGTGTGATCGACATCGTTGCCGAGCAGCTCGGCGTGAGCAAAGAGCAGGTCACCCCCGAGACGTCGTTCGTCAACGACCTGGGCGCTGACAGCTTGGACACCGTGGAGT
>CAMFLN010000828.1 GCA_945957305.1 uncultured Planctomycetaceae bacterium
GTGAGCAGCAGCGCATCGTAGTCCTCGCGCAACTGCGAGGTTTCGATGTTCACGCCCACGTTGGCGTTGCAGCGGAACTCCACACCCTCGGCCTCGAGCTGGCGGACACGCCGCCAGACGCGATCTTTCTCGAGTTTGAAGTCAGGGATGCCGTACATCAGCAGGCCGCCCGGCCGATCCGCCCGCTCAAAGACTGTTACATAATGTCCCGCGCGATTGAGCTGCTGCGCCGCGGCCAGGCCGGCGGGGCCGCTGCCGATCACGGCGACACGCTTGCCGGTGCGGACTTCCGGCGGCTCGGGTTGGATCCAGCCTTCGTCGAAGCCGCGGTCCGCGATCGTCATTTCGATCTGCTTAATCGAAACCGGATCTTCGTTGATGCCCAGCACGCAGGCCGTTTCGCACGGCGCCGGGCAAACTCGGCCGGTAAATTCCGGAAAGTTGTTCGTGGCATGCAACCGCGCCAGCGCCTCACGCCATCGATCGCGATACACCAGGTCATTCCAGTCGGGAATGATGTTCCCCAGCGGGCAGCCTGTGTGGCAAAACGGCACGCCGCAATCCATGCAGCGCGCGCCTTGACGACGGATTTCCTCAGGGGGCAGAACCTTGAGGAACTCGCGATAATGTTTCACGCGCGACTCGGCCGGCTCTTCCTCATATTGCCGGCGTCCGAATTGCATAAACCCGCGAATATCACCCATGTGCCACCTCTTCCAGCTCGCCAGCCGCCTTGCCGGCCGCCGCCTTTTTCATGCCTGCCAAGGCGCGCTTGTAGTCCAGCGGCATGACCTTGACGAATTTCGGTATTAATTGTTCCCAGTTGTCCAGCACGTACTGACCTCGCATGCTGGCGGTGTACTGGACGTGTTTGCGCACCAGTTCCTGCACGATTTGCTGATCCTCGGGATCATCAAGCGCTTCCAGCTCGACCATTTCCATGTTGACCAGCAGCGGGAATTCTCCCTTTTCGTCGAGTACGTAGGCGATGCCTCCGCTCATACCGGCCGCGACGTTGCGACCGGTTTCGCCCAGGATCACCGCGATGCCGCCGGTCATGTATTCGCAGCCGTGATCGCCGATCCCTTCGACGACTGCCCGAGCGCCGGAATTGCGGACGCAGAAGCGTTCGCCGGCAATGCCGCGCAGATAGACCTCTCCGCTGGTGGCGCCGTAGAGCACCACATTACCGGCGATGATGTTCTTGTCAGCTTCGAAGGCACATTCGGTTGGCGGATAAACGATCACTTTGCCGCCCGAAAGCCCTTTGCCGCAGTAATCGTTCACTTCCCCTTCCACACGAACCGTGACGCCGGGCACGCCGAAGGCCATCAGACTTTGACCGGCGCTACCATGGAATGTGAGCTGGATCGTATCCTCGGGCAAACCCTTCTTGCCGTGCGCCCGGGTGATCTCGCTCGAGAGAATAGTTCCCACTGTGCGGTTGATATTTTGGATGGGCAAGTCGAAGGCCACCGGCGTCTCGTCCTGAATCGCGGGACGACAGAGGTCGAGCAACATCGTCATGTCGAGCGACTTCTCCAGTCCATGGTCTTGCGGCTCGGCACAGTAGGTGTTCACGCTGGGGGGCACTTGCGGCTTGAACAGGATCGACGAAAAGTCCAGCCCGCGCGCTTTCCAGTGACCGATGGCTTGCCGTGTTTCGAGCAAGTCGACGCGACCAACCAGTTCATTGACCGTCGCGACCCCCAGCGAGGCCATGATCTCGCGCAACCCTTCGGCCAGCATGAAGAAGAAATTCACGACGTGCTCGGGCTTGCCGGCGAATTTCTTACGCAGCTCGACGTCTTGCGTGGCGATGCCGACGGGGCATGTATTCAGGTGACACTTGCGCATCATAATGCAGCCGACCGTGACCAGGGCCGCGGTCGCGATTCCCCATTCCTCGGCCCCGAGCATCGTGGCGATGGCGATATCGCGCGGCGTGCGCAATTGGCCATCAGTTTGCACAACAATTCGACCGCGTAGATCGTTTTTCACTAAGACCTGGTGTGTTTCCGCCAGGCCAAGTTCCCAGGGGATGCCGGCATGCTTGATTGAAGTATAGGGGCTGGCGCCGGTGCCGCCGTCATGGCCGCTGATCAACACCACGTCGCTCTTGCCCTTGGCCACACCGGCGGCGACCGTGCCGACGCCGACTTCGGCCACGAGCTTTACGCTGATCCGCGCATCGCGATTCGAGTTTTTCAAATCGTGGATCAGCTGCGCCAGATCCTCGATCGAATAGATGTCATGGTGCGGCGGCGGCGAAATCAAACCCACGCCCGGCGTGCTGTGCCGGATGCGGGCGATTTCCTTGTCCACTTTGTGACCGGGGAGCTGCCCTCCTTCGCCCGGCTTAGCACCTTGGGCCATTTTGATTTGCAACTCTTGGGCGTTGACCAGGTATTCGCTGGTCACGCCAAAGCGGCCACTGGCCACCTGCTTGATGGCGCTCGAGCGGCGGTCGCCGTTGGGATCGGGATGATAGCGCGCCGGGTCTTCGCCCCCTTCGCCGGTATTGCTTTTGGCGCCCAACCGGTTCATGGCGATGGCCAGCGTCTCGTGCGCTTCCTTCGAAATCGAGCCGTACGACATGGCGCCGGTGGCAAATCGCTTGACGATATTGGCCGCCGGTTCCACCGCATCGAGCGGAATCGGATGGTCGACCTTTTTCAATTCCAGCAAGCCGCGCAAGGTCAGCAAGCGCCGCTCC
>CAMFLN010000829.1 GCA_945957305.1 uncultured Planctomycetaceae bacterium
GCGATCGCATAAGGCTCGTTGGTGGGCTCCAGCGTGTCGGTCAGCAGCGAATCCTCGCGCAGCGGTTGCGGCGCCAGCTTCGGATAGATGCAGGACGAGCCGAGAAACAACAGCTTCTCCACACCATGCACATGCGCCGCATGGATCACGTTGGTCGCGATCAGCAGGTTCTCGTAGATGAACTCGGCGCGCAGGGTGTTGTTGGCGACGATACCGCCGACCTTGGCGGCGGCGTGAAATACAACCTGAGGGCGATTGGCCGCGAACCATCTGGTAACGGCGGCCTGATCGAGCAGATCCAGCTCGCCGCGCGGCACCGTCAGCACCTCGGCGTCCTCGCGGGCCAGCCGCCGCACGATCGCACTCCCCACCATGCCGCGATGGCCCGCGACAAAAACGCGCTTGCCCTTGAGTTCAAACGGTAACGAAGCCATCGGCAATCACACGGGATCTTCTGTTCGAATAAATGGTTTCTCAGCGATATCCGGTCGCGCTGCTGACCCGGTTATGCACGCCAGCGTGAAAAACGGGGGAGCGCCGATCGCCGGAGAGCGATGATGCAATAACGGCATAAGCCGGTTTTGGCATGCCAGCAAGGAAAACCCGAACCGGATAAGTGGGTCCACCCATTAAGCATTTACGCCGCAGGCGCAAAAACCGGGCTTGCAGCGCGCGAGGCGTTAGACCACACTCCGGCCCACGAAACGGCTCGAAACGGTACGGGGTCGAAAATCCCGACCGTTTTAAAAAAGAGTCTGTTGCGACGAAGAATAAATTCAAGGGAGATCATAATGCGTAAATTGATGATGGCTGCGGCATTCGCGCTTCCCATGATGGGGGGAGCGGCCGTGGCCCAGGATACCGTCAAAATCGGATACATCGACCCACTGTCCGGCGGCGGCGCCAGCGTCGGTGAAGTCGGCCTCAAGACCTTCCAGTATCTGGCCGACGAACTGAACGCCAAGGGCGGCATTCTCGGCAAGAAGGTCGAAATCGTTCCGCTCGACAACAAGACCAATCCGCAGGAAAGCTTGATCCAGGCGCAGAAGGCCATCGATTCCGGCGTGCGTTATATCACCCAGGGCAACGGCTCGGCCGTCGCCGGCGCGCTCGCCGACTTCGTCGCCAAGTACAATGACCGCAATCCCGGCAAGGAAGTGCTCTACTTCAACTACGCCGCGGTCGATCCGATCCTGACCAACGAGAAGTGCACCTACCCGCATTTCCGCTGGGACGCGAGCTCGGACATCAAGATGGAAGCCCTCACCAACTACATGAAGGGCGTTCCGGCGATCAAGAAGGTCTACCTGATCAACCAGGACTATTCGTTCGGCGAGTCCGTGCGCACCACCGCGCGTTCGATGCTGAAGGCAAAGCGTCCTGACATCGAAATCGTCGGCGACGAAAAGCACCCGCTGCTGAAGGTCACCGATTTCGCGCCTTATATCGCCAAGATCAAGGCGTCCGGCGCGGACACCGTCATCACCGGCAACTGGGGGCAGGACTTCGCACTGCTGCTTAAGGCCGCAGCCGATGCCGGTCTCAAGGTTGGCTGGTACACCTACTACGCAGGTGGCGCCGGCGGCCCGACCGCGATCAAGCAGGGCAACCTGAACGATCAGGTGTTCACGATCGTCGAAGGCGTTGCCAACCTCGATCACAAGGAATCGATCGAGTTCGAAAAGGCGTTCCGGGCGAAGTACAACGGCCAGACCTTCTGGTACCCGCGTGCAGCGAACGAAATGCGGATGTTCGCCGCTGCTGCCGAGAAGGCCAAGTCGCTTGAGCCTGTGAAGGTCGCAGCTGCCCTCGAAGGCCTCGAATTCGAAGTCTTCAATGGCGGCAAGGGCTTCATGCGCAAGGACGACCACCAGTTCTTCCAGCCGATGTATATCGCTCAGTTCGGCGAACTGAAGAACAAGGAGCCGTTCGACGAAGAGAAGACCGGCTGGGGCTGGAAGGTGTCCGCCAAGATCGACACCGACAAGACCATGCTGCCCACCACCTGCAAGATGACCCGTCCATAAGAGGTCACTGCACTCTTTAATCGTCTCAATCGTGTTCACTCCGGCCGCATGGCCGGGGTGAACAAGACCTTCACGTATCCGGGGGGAGTGCTGGGGTCGTGCTCGAGCTCATCGTCATATCCACGTTGAACAGCATCCTGTTCGGGATGTTGTTGTTCCTGATGGCCAGCGGCCTGACGGTCATCTTCAGCATGCTCGGCGTGCTGAACTTCGCGCATGCGAGCTTCTACATGCTCGGCGCATTTTTCGGTTTCCAGATCAGCCGCTGGTTCGGGTTCTGGCCTGCCCTGCTGATCGCGCCCATTCTCGCAGGCTTGATCGGCGCTGCGGTCGAGCGCTACGGCCTGCGGCGGGTTCACCGCAACGGCCATGTCGCCGAACTGCTGTTCACCTTCGGCCTCGCATTTGCGATCGAGGAAGTGGTGCAGATCATCTGGGGCAAGAGCCCGGTCGATTTCCGCGTACCGCCATTGCTGGATTTCCCGGCTTTCACGATCTTCTCGACCAATTATCCCGCCTACAAGATGTTCATGCTGCTGGTCTCGGTCGCGATTTTCGTGGCGCTGCTCGTGGCGCTGAAGAAGACCCGCGTCGGCCTGATCGTGCAGGCCGCCCTCACCCATCCGCATATGGTCGGCCACCTCGGCCATAACGTCGGGCGCATTTTCATGATGGTGTTCGGCGTCGGC
>CAMFLN010000830.1 GCA_945957305.1 uncultured Planctomycetaceae bacterium
GCACCACACTGAGTCCCAGGCCCACGCCCCCCGTGGTCCGCCGCCGGGTGAAGAAGGGATCGAAAATGTGCTTCTGCAGTTCGACGGGTATTCCAGGCCCGTTGTCGGTGATGTGGACCTGAAAAGACTTCTCGGTCGCCACGGTATGAATCGCCACGTGACCGCTGCCCGGCAGGACCTCGATCGCGTTACGCATGACATTTTCCAGAGCCTGCTCGATGCCGATTTGATTCATCAGGACCGCGCCTACTGCGCTATCGAGGGTCATCTGCAGCGTGACGCCACGCTCGACCGCATAGCGTTGCACGCGGGCGTAAGATGCGCGGACGACGTCGTTCAATTCCTGGGGTACTTTGTCGCTCGCCTCCTGCCGCGCGAAGTGCAGCACATTTTTCACGATGCGGCCGCAGCGCAGAGCATCGTATTTGATGCCCTCTAAGCAGCGTGAAACAGCTTGGGCGTCCGCCAACTCCTGCGAGGATTGAGCCATCTCGGCCGCCAGCAGTATCGTACCAACAGGGTTATTGATCTCGTGCGCGATGCCCGCCGCCAAGGTGCCCAGCGAAGCAAGTCGCTCGGCCGATCGCAGAGTCTGCTGTGATGCTTCCAGCGCACGTGTCCGTGAACGCACCAGTTCTTCCAGATGCTCCCGGTAATTCGCCAACTCCTCCTCGGCGGCACGGCGTTCGGTGATATTCTCGACGACGGCAATGAAGCGCAGCGGCTCTTGTCGCTCATTGCGCAAGAGTGTCATGGTCAAACGGTTCCATACCAGGCGACCGTCCTTGGCGAAATGCCGCGTCTCGCGCGTGTAGTAGGGAATTTCACCTCGTAAGAGCCGGTGCACCAACTCCCATCCCTCCGCCACGTCATCGGGGTGTGTAAAATCTTCGGGACTGCGACCGATGACCTCGGACTCGGAATAGCCCAGCATTTTGACGAGCGCCGGGTTGATCCGCTGGATGCAAACATTCGCGTCCAGCATGATCATGCCCACGGGAATCGACTCGAACGCCAGGCGAAAGCGTTCTTCACTTTCGGCCAACTTCGCCTCGGCCAGCCGCCGCTCGGTCACGTCGCGTCCCACCGACTGGATTTCGACCAGCTGACCCGCCGCATCAAAGAACCCACGATTAACGAACTGCATCCAGCGCACGCCAGACGTTGCTGTGACAACGCGATTTTCGATCACGACCACCGGGTTGTCGGGGGAGAGCTGGGCCAGCTTTTGCGCCACGGCCGGCAAATCCTCAGCGACCGCTTGCGGATGCCATTTCTGTCCCAGCAATTCATCGTGGGTTTTGCCGAAGAGTCGGCAATAAACTTCATTCACATAGAGCAAGGTGTGATCGACCTTGAAGCGCGAGATTGCTTCGGTCTGGTCTTCCAGAACCAACCGATACCGTTCCTCGCTTTCGGCGAGTTTAAAGTGAGCCCGCTTTTGCGCTGTGATGTCGCGCGTCATCGTGAGTACCGTCGCCACTTGTCCAGCAGCGTCAAACTCCGGCACAACCCGCGATTCGAAGTACCGCACACCGCCCGAGCCTTCGTGGGAGAACTCGTTTTGGACCGTTTGGCCCCGCTCGAACGCCTCGACCTTCGTGCGCTCCCACAGGGCCAACAGGGGCGCCGGCAGATTGACCTCGGCCAGCGTCTTGCCGAGCAACTCGGCAGATGATTTGCCGACGATCTCGGCGATCTGGCGGTTGATGTAGAGAAAGCGTCCCTGGCAATCGAAGCGCGCAATGATGTCCGGCACATTGTCAGCCAATGAGCCGATTTCCCGATCCCTCTTCCGCAATTCTTCTTCCGTGACCCTTTCCCGCGTCACGTCGTAACTCATCCCCAGTACTTCGCGCACTGCGCCGGTCTCATCGAGCACGGGGACATAATGCATCACGTAGTACCTGCTCGACGGGCCGTGGAAGGCACACTCCGCACTGACGGCTTGGCGAGTTTCCAGCGCGCGGAGCAGGTGCGGCAGATACACTTCCGTCGTCTGCTGAGGGAATACCTCTTCGTCGCGGCGGCCGATAATCTGCTCAACTGGAACGTTGAGCATTCTGAGCATCGCGCGATTGACGACGCGAAAACGACGATCACTATCGTAGATCGCGCAGGGAGACGGCAGACTGTCGAACACCAGTCGCAGGCGCTCTTCACTGGCGCGCAGTGCGGCGGCGGTCAGATTCTCGTCCTGACCCACCGGCGCGATGCTGTCCGCGGGTTGTCGCATCATGACAGAAGCATTCCAGGTCCACGCGCCTGGCCAGTCCATCGCAGGCAGAGCTGCCTTCGAATGATCCGGCGAGCAATCTTCCCCGATCTGCCCGCCGACTCAGTCTAGTTCAGCTGTCAAGGATTCGACAAGATTTTCTCGCGTTGACACGCACTCGCGCCTGCATGAACTCTCACTGCGTCACAAGCAAGGGCCCCCTTGTGGGGCGCTTATCCTGCGTCACTGGTTCGCTGCGCCCGCCACTGATGAACCAGATACAGGGCGATCGGCACAAGCGGCCAGCCAATCCAGACAAGCTCGCGCGATCCGCCCAGCAGAGGGGGGACCATCAGGCAATCAAAGCTCACGGATGCTGCAACGCCCGCAGCGTCTTGAATCCTTACCTCGACCTGCCAATCGCCCGGAGGATTCAATTCACAGCTTGCAATTGGAAATAGGTGAAGCGAATTCCCCGCAGTAGCCTCCACTGTGA
>CAMFLN010000831.1 GCA_945957305.1 uncultured Planctomycetaceae bacterium
GTGTGGCGATGGTTTCGGGCGCCGCGAACTTTGCCCGCCGAGCCCGCCAAGGGAACACGGCAGCAGACGTATGTAGGGGCCACGGTCGAAGCTCTGGAACACGAAATGTCGCGGAATCCACGCATTTTCGTGATGGGCGAAGGGATCGGTGTGCGCGGAGGGAATTTCCGCACCACGGTCGGCCTGTTCGACAAGTTCGGCCCCGATCGGCTGTGCGACACCCCGATTTGCGAACGCGGCTTTGTCGGCCTCAGTTGCGGCGCCGCAATGACCGGCACGCGACCGCTGATCGACTTCATGTTTGTCGACTTCATCAACGATTCGTACGGCGAACTCGTCAACCAGATCGCCAAGATGCAGTACATGAGCAGCGGCCGGCTAAAAATGCCCGTCCTGTTGCGGGGCTGCATCGGTGTCGGCCACGCGGCGGCGACGCATCATTCGAGCAATTTCACCAGCGTCTACAGCCACATCCCAGGTTTGCGCGTCGTGATCCCCTCGACCCCGTACGACGCGAAAGGGTTGTTTCTGCACGCGCTGCGTTCAGACGACCCAGTGCTTTTCCTCGAACATCGTGAACTCATGGCGATCAAGGGACCTGTGCCCGAGGAGCCCTACGAGATCGAATTCGGCAAAGCGTCGATTGCACGTGCGGGTACCGACGCGACGATCGTGGCCATGGGGTTGATGCTGCATCGGACGCTCGCTGTCGCGGACGAGCTGGCGGCCGAGGGAGCGTCGATCGAGGTGATCGATCCCCGCACCGCATCGCCGCTTGACGTTCCCACGATTCTGCAATCGGTGGCGAAAACCGGGCGCTTGCTGATCGTCGATGAAGCTTATGGCCCCTGCAGCCTGGCGGCCGAGATCGCGGCGCAAGTCGCCGACGCCGGTTTCGACGATCTCGACGCGCCGATCCGTCGCTTGAATGGCTTGTTTACACCGACACCCTACAGCCCGACGCTGGAAAAAGTGGTCGTGCCGCAGATAGAAACCATCCGTCAGGCGATTCGCGAACTATTGGCTGAATAACCCAGGATTCGACAACGATGTCCGCTGAAATCACGATCCCACGCCTCGGCTGGTCGATGGAAGAGGGGATCTTCGTGCGCTGGTTGAAACAAGAGGGGGAACTCGTCAAGCGGGGTGACCAGCTGTTCCTGCTGGAAAGCGAGAAGGCGACGCAGGAAATTGAATCGCTCGACGAGGGGTATTTGCATTTTCCCGCGAACGCCCCACAGCCCGGCGACACGGTCCTGGTGGGACAAGTCATTGGCATTCTCACGGTGACGCAAGAGGTGCCCCAGCCCACGGAACCGCAAGAGCCTGCGCACGGTAATGGCGCGGATGCTCCGCGCGCGACCATTCCGGTGGCGGGCCCCGCCGCGCGACGCCTCGCCCGGCAATTGAAAGTTGGGTTGGAGCAAGTCGCTGGCACGGGCCGAGGGGGACGAATTACATCGGCGGACGTGCAGGCCGAGGTCGCCCGCCAGTCGCCCCGTGCTCCGGTCACGGCCGGGGATCGCGGCGCTGCCGAGTCACGGAAAGACCTTGGTGCCGCTCAATCGCAAGAATCACGCGTCGCGCAACAGGTCGCAGTGACACCCCGGGCACGACGTGCGGCACGCGGCTTCGGAGTCGATCCCGGCAGCTTGCAGGGAACCGGGCGGCAGGGGCGCGTGCGCGAGCGTGATGTGCTCGCGGCGGCGAAGCAGGAAACGCAGCATACGGCCCGGGGAATCGAGGAAGCAACGCGATCGACGAAGACAGACAACGTTCGCCGAACCATTGCCCGCCGCATGGTGGCCAGCCACACGACGACGGCACCGGTCACGTTGACCACGACCGTCGATGCGACGAACCTTGTCGCTCTGCGCGGCCAGTTTCAAACGCTGGCGCAGGGCGAAAACGAAATTGTGCCGTCGATAACCGACTTTGTCGTGAAGTTATTGTCGATCGCGCTGATAAAGCACCCAGGCCTCAACGCCCGTTGGGAGAATGAACAGGTCGTGGAAATCGCCGCAACGCACATTGGCGTGGCCGTCGATGCCGAGGCGGGTTTGCTTGTGCCGGTGATTCGCGATGTGCAAACGCTGGGCGTGCGCCAGGTGGCGTCGCAGTCGCGCGAACTGGTGGCGAAAGCTCGGGCAGGCACCTTGTCGCTCGCCGAGTTGCAGGGGGGCACGATCACCGTCACCAACCTGGGGATGTATGGGATCGACGCTTTCACCCCTATTATCAATCCCCCGGAGGCGGCGATCTTGGGACTCGGGGCGATCCGGCGCGAACCGGTCTTTACCGAGGGAAATCAAGTTGTCGCGCGCGAGCGCATGGCGGTCAGCCTGACGTTTGATCACCGCGTGGTCGACGGTGCGCCGGCAGCACGGTTCCTCGCTACGCTGCGAACCGGCATCGAAAATCCGGCAGTATGGCTGGCCGGCTAATCAATTCCGGCCTGAGAATGACAAATTCGTCACAGAGCCGGCTGCCCCCGCGCTTCGCCAAACGCCCGTGGTAGAGTGGGATTGTCGGTTGCGTCGTGCGCCTTTCGACGACGTATCAAATTATGACCGGCTGCTGAGGAACCCACACGATGCTGCGAAAAGCTGTCGCACTCTTGCTGTTGATTGCCTTCGCTACCGCTGGCATGCCGCTCTCGGTTTGGGGGGCGGGCGATGCATCGGCCATTCGCCGGGCGACGCGTCCCGAAG
>CAMFLN010000832.1 GCA_945957305.1 uncultured Planctomycetaceae bacterium
GTTCGAGGCCGTGGTCCTGGTCGCGGTGGTCGTCTTGCTCTTTCTGCAAAACTGGCGCGCCACGGTCATTCCGCTGGTCGCTGTGCCGGTGGCGATCGTCGGCACGTTTGCCGTGATGCAAGTGCTGGGGTTCAGCCTGAATAATATCTCGCTGTTTGGCCTGGTATTGGCTATCGGCATCGTGGTCGACGACGCGATTGTCGTCGTCGAGAACGTCGAGCGCTGGTTGGAAAAGGGACTTCCCGCGCGCGAGGCGGCCGGCCGGGCAATGGACGAAGTCACGAGCCCCGTAATTGCCGTCGCGCTCGTGCTGTGCGCCGTCTTTGTGCCGTGTGCCTTCATCAGCGGCATTCCGGGACAGTTCTTTCGCCAGTTCGCGGTCACGATCGCAGTGTCCACGGTCATTTCGGCGTTCAATTCGCTGACACTCAGCCCGGCCCTGGCGGCGCTGTTGCTGCGACCGCGTCATGCGCCGCCTGACCCATTAGCACGGTTGTTGAACTTCTCGCTGGGTTGGGTGTTCCGCCTCTTCGAGCGCACGTTCGGCTGGCTGACGGACGTGTACGCCGCGAGCGTGGGCTGGTTGCTGCGACTGACAGTCATCGTTCTCTTGGTTTACGTGGGCCTGCTGGGAGCCACGTACTACCTGTTCTCGAAGATGCCGACCGGGTTTATCCCGCAGCAGGACCAGGGCTGGCTGCTGGTCAACGTGCAATTGCCCGACTCGTCGGCCGTGGGACGAACGCTCGACGTGATGCACCAGGCCGACAAAATCGCGCGGGAGACGCCGGGTGTCAAGGCGACCGTGTCCGTGGCAGGCCAATCGATCTTGCTGACGGCGAACAGCGCCAATTTCGGCTCGATGTTCGTGGTGCTCGAACCCTTCGAACATCGCCGCTCGGCCGAACTCAAAGCCGACGAAATCATGTATCGCCTGCGCGAAAGATACGGCCGCGAGATCAAGGACGCCGTGGTGAGCGTTTTCGGGGCGCCGCCGGTGCCCGGCATCGGCACCGCCAGCGGTTTTAAGCTGATGGTCGAAGACCGCGGCTCGCTCGGCCTGGCCGCGTTGCAAAAATATACCGACGCGTTGATTGAAAGACTGAGCAAAACGCCCGGTCTGGTCGGTGTCTTCACCATGTTTCGCGCCGATACGCCGCAGCTGTACATGGACATCGATCGCAGCAAGGTGCGTTCGATGGGCATCACGATCGACGACCTCAACCAGACGCTGCAGATCTACATGGGCTCGAAGTATGTGAATAACTTCAACGACTTCGGCCGCTACTGGCAAGTCAATGTGATGGCCGACGGAGAGTTTCGCAACCGCGAACAGGATATCAACCTGCTCAAGGTGCGGAACTCGCAGGGCAACATGGCGCCGCTGAGCACGCTGGTCGATCTGCGCTCGGTGAACGGGCCGATCATGGTCACTCGCTACAACCTGTACGCGGCGGCCCCTGTGAACGGCGTCATCTTCCCCACGCTCAGCTCGGGCGAGGCAATTTCGATGATTGATCGTATGGCGAAAGAGACACTTCCCCTGTCGATGAAGAGCGAGTGGACGGAACTCACGTTGATGCAAATCCTGGCCGGCAACACGGCGATGTATGTGTTTGCCCTGGCCGTGGTCTTCGTTTTCCTCGCGCTGTCGGCATTGTACGAGAGCTGGTCATTGCCGCTGGCCGTGATCCTGGTGGTCCCGATGTGCCTGTTGTCGTCCATCTTGGGCGTGGCGCTTGCGCACATGGCGATCAATATTTTTGTGCAGATCGGACTGGTGGTGCTCGTGGGGCTGGCGTGTAAGAACGCGATTCTCATCGTCGAGTTTGCCAAGCAGCTACATGAAGAAGGACAACCGTTGCACGAGGCCACGCGCGAAGCGTGCCGCCTGCGCCTGCGCCCGATCATGATGACCTCCTTGGCTTTCATTCTGGGGGTTGTCCCCTTGGTGATTGCACAGGGAGCCGGCGCCGAAATGCGTCAGGCGCTCGGCACCGCCGTCTTCAGCGGCATGCTCGGCGTCACGGTCTTCGGGGTCTTTCTTACGCCCGTATTCTTTCTGGTCATCGAAGGGCTGGGCGAAACACGCTTTTTCTCGAACGCCCGGGTCCGAGAGTACGGCTCGGCTGTTTTTGGCGGAGCGGCAGGGCTGCTGGCGGGTTACTTGTTGCACGCCGTGGGCGTTCTGGCGTTGGCGAACTCCCTGGTGTTGGGTCTCGTCCTCGGCGTGCTTACGACGACGCTCGTCACCCGTTTGCGCGGACATTTACTGCCGCGCGCTGCCCAAATGAAGGCCACCGCTCCAGGTCATTCGGAACCACCCACCGGGGAAGATCACTCGTGATCTCGCACTTTTTTATTGACCGGCCGATCTTCGCGTCCGTGTTGTCGATCGTGGCAACGCTGGCCGGGGCGGTCGCGCTGTTTGCGCTCCCGGTGGCCCAGTATCCTGATGTCACTCCCCCCACGGTACTGGTCACCGCTTCGTATCCCGGAGCCAACGCACTTACGGTGCGCGACACCGTGGCCGCTCCCATTGAGCAGCAGGTCAGCGGCGTCGAGAACATGATTTACATGTCGTCGCTGTGCACCAACGACGGCGCCTATGTGCTGACGGTGACCTTCAAGCTCGGCATGGATTCGGACATGGCCCAGGTGCTGGTGCAGAACCGCGTGCAGCTGGCCCAACCGGTGATT
>CAMFLN010000833.1 GCA_945957305.1 uncultured Planctomycetaceae bacterium
CATGCTGGCAACGCAAGTAGCCGAAAAAAGTCGCTTAATTTCGCCGGCGCAACTCGTGCATGTCGTACAGGTCGAACAGCACCTCGCGCATGTTGCCTGCATGGCGGTGCAGCAGGCGTTCCAGCTCCTTTTGATCGCTCAACTGCAGGTCTGGTGCCAAACTTTCGATGATCAGGCGCGCCTTGTTCGGATCGACAGAGGTCCTGATCAAGGCTGGCAGCCCGAGCGAGCGGTGAGCCGTGATCAATAATCCCAGCTTTTGGCGGCGACAGAAGCGAAAGCAGCACCAGCGGTGCCAGCGCGAAAGCTGCTCGCAGCCGTCGATAATGACCAGCGTTTGCGAGGTTGCTTGTCGTAACGCGTTGCGATGCGCGCGCAGGGAACGTTCGCCATCGTGCAACGTGAGCAGTAGCGGCTGCCAGCCGACGGCTTGCAGCGCCGGCAGCAAGGCGAAAAGCAGCGTCGACTTTCCGCTGCCGTGTGGGCCGATGATTTCTCCCCAGCCACCGTTGGCTTGCAGTCGCGCAACCAGAGCGGTGGCGTCTTCACCCGCGCCGAACAGAAAAGGGAGCGAACCGGGGCGCACGTTGCGTGTCGAGAAGGGATTCGACGAGATAGAGTCGCCCGCGCCCGCGACTGGAACACGTGACGCGGGCTGACAGTCATCCACGTCGGTCATGGCAGAATGGCCCGCGCCGCGGGAATAGCACCGAGGCGAAAATAACGATCCTCGACTACCTGTTTGCCACGATCGAGAAACGCGCGCATGCGGACACACCAGCGAATCTTGACGATGACCCCTTCGTAGCTGAGAGGCGAGTTGGGCAGTCTCGTGCTGAAGCGGCGCGGCCGGCGAAGGTCGACTCCGGCCAGCATTTCGGGCGTATAGCGTTCAAAAAAATGGACGGCCAGGTCTTCGTCTCCTTTGCCTTCCGTATGCCAGAGCACTGATGCTTCGAGGGCCTGGACGTCATTCTCCGCGGCCTCAATCGTGAATTCGACTTCTAATATCTCGCCAGGTTGGTAATCACTGCGAATTCCTTCGAGCATGATATTCAGCGAAGCGGCCGTCATGAGCTGCCTCCGGTCGCCGCACGCGGGCGAACCACCAGCGGAAAAATACGCTCGAAATCCGGCCAGCGGGATACCTGGCCCCGCATTACCAATTTCCAGTCGATTCGATTGTGATTGGCCGTGAACGAATGCATGGCCTGGGCGGGGATCTCCAATTGCGCACGCGCCTCAAAGGGCAAACCCTGGCCAATCGAAAAAGCTTCGCGTGAAACCAACAGATCTTCATATACGCGACGTGTTGCCCGGCGTGTATTCGTCCCTTGACGATAGGTCGCCGTTTCCTCGCACACGAGCTGCAAGTGCAGACTTTTGACTTTCAATCGTCCGGCCTGCGAAAGGTAAACTTCGTAGGCCCCACCCGGCACGAGCGGATGAGCTGAAATTTCGACGAGGGTGGGACCAATGCCGGTGGTAATCATCACGGCCCGCGCCAGCCAAGCCAGGCACAGTAGGCCGACCAGGGCCAGTGGCACCACGAAGGCCGTCAACCACCAATCGGGCTCGCCCGCGCGGAAGCTCTGAATTGCCATCCGCGCGAAGATGATCACCGCCAGGTTCCACAACACACTGACGATGGCAATCGCGGCCAGGTTCAAACCGACAAATCCCGGCGGCAGACGATAGGCGAGGATGGTGCCAGGGCTATTGTTCAAGTTTTGGGAATCGGGGACGAACGGGAATGGCTGATCGGCAGGGACCGTCGCAGGCAGGAAAAAGTCCAGCCCCGGAGGATGTGGTCCCGCGGCGGCAATGCGTTCGGTCGATTTTCCCCACGTCATCAGGGCGTAAGCCAGGCTGCCTCCCCCCAGAGAAATAAATGCGGCAGGGAGCAGCAACATGAGCCAGGCATACCACGAATATCCGCGGACCATGACTGCCGTTTCAGGCTGGTAGGGATCGAACCAGCAAATCGCCTCCTGACCTGGCGGATAATTCCTTAAAAGCTCTTCCGCAGCCGCCTCATCCGCGTGGTAGCCACCATGAATATCAAAGTAGTTCCAGGTCGTTATGTCACGATCACCGACTTTGAACTTGATCAGGATTTCAGGACGCGTAAGTCCGTTGTTGTCCGTGCCGACTCGCGCCTCGACGACCTGGCAGGGAGCTTGCACAAACTGATGATTGACGCGCCATTCGGGAATGGAGAGCTTCAGGAGAATAAAGGCCAGCGAAATAATTCCGGCGGTGAAAAACACGGCGGCAAACAGGCCTAGCGCGGCTCGCCCTAAGGCGTTAGAACCGGTACGCCGCTCGCCCCTTTTTTTTCCCAAGATGATCGATCGCCGCGGAAACACAGTTCGCTCCGGTTGGACATTAGCAGGTTCGGCACTGCGCGGGTGAGGGACTCGATTGCATGACCGACACGCACTACGATGAGTTGCAAATAACCCTGGCCTGATTCAACAAGCGCGCGTTCCTCTGAGTACCTAACGATGCGTCAAACTTCACGAGGCTCTGTTCGTTGCCAGCGACGACCCTGTGCGAAATTCTTCAGGCCAGTGACCCTCGCCAGCGCGCGCAGCGGACGGCGGCAAACCGCCCATTGTAGCCGCTGGGCACTGGTCTGTGGCGTGGTAATCGCCGGGCTTCTAGCGCCGGCGGTCCATCTGGCGCGATCCGCAGAA
>CAMFLN010000834.1 GCA_945957305.1 uncultured Planctomycetaceae bacterium
CGCCACTAGCGCGATGTCCTGGCCGTTCACGATGCCATCGTGCGTGGCATCGCCGGCCTCGGTCGCATTGACGATGCGATACATCGAGCCGCTGCCGTCGAGGATGTACAACTCGCCAAACGGATCAGTGCCGAATGAGTGAACTTGCGATAACGAGAAACCGGTCCCCGCGAAAAGCTGCGTGGTAATGTCCGCAAAGTTCGACGCCGTCGTGCCGTTGTAATCGAGCGTATAGATCCGGCCCAGTCCGTTCCCGCCCGAGGGGCCCGCCAGGTCGCCAAAGACGTACTTACCGCTGAGGCTGGGGATGTCCGCGCCGTGGTAGACATATCCGCCGATGACCGCAATGCCGCCCAATTGGTTGCCGGTCACGCTGTGTGGGTAATCGAGAATGGGGTCGATGGCGCCCGGCGGCTTCGCACCTCCCACGCCTGGTGTCGCGATCAAGCCTTCGCGCAAGCGCCAGCCGTAGTTCTCGCCGCCGCCAGGGTTCGACGCTTTCTGCACGTCGATTTCTTCCCGCGCTCCTTGCCCCACGTCAGCGATCATGAGGTTGCCGGTCGCACTGTCGAAACTATTGCGAAACGGATTTCGCAACCCATAAGCGAAAACTTCCGGCGCGCCCCCGGTGCCGCTGGCGAACGGATTATTGGCCGGAATGGCATAGTTGGGATGGGCCGCCGGGCCGGCCGTGTCGACATTGATGCGCAACATTTTGCCAAGCAGGACGTTGGTATTTTGCGCGTTGCCGGTCGGTTCGACGTGGCCGGTACCTTGGTCGTTGCCATTTCCTCCGTCCCCCATCGCGATGTACAGGTTGCCTTCGTCGCCGGGTCGATTGCTAAAGCCGATCCAGCCGCCGTTGTGATTCGTCTGCGGCTGATCGATCGTGAGCACGTCGACGGCACTCGATGCCAAGGCCACGTTGGGGTTGGCCGATACCTGGTAGCGCGTAATATGTGTGACACCATTGCCGTACGCGCCGCCGGGCGTCGTGTAATCCAGATAGAAACGGCCGTTGGTGGCGTAGTTGGGATCAAACGCCATGCCCAGCAGTCCTTGTTCACCGCCGGTGGCCAGCCCCGAGATTTGCAAAAACGGCGTGGCGCTGACTGTGTTGTTGGTCAGGTCCAGAATCTTGATGGCGGCGCTGCCATTGCTCCCTTGTTCGACAATGAACTCGCGCGCGTTGTCACCCGGAGCGTACGTGGCGAAGATCGGTCCGTTCAAATTGCTCGCCAGGCGGATCACCGTCTGAGCATCGACCGCGGACACAAACGACAACGTGAACAGCGGCAAACAAAGGGCGCTAGAAGCCAGAAATCGGGGCATGATGCCACTCCCGCGCGCATGGTTTTTCCAGGCAATTCGCTGACTGGATGAACCAGGCTGAAAAGTGTTAGCGCCCCAAAACGCGAAGTGGGATCCGCAACTGGCATTGCGGCTGGCCCCATTGAGGTGCCACACGGCAGCAAATATTGCGCCGCGTTTGCTTGACAACCCCGCGTCGAGACTAGCAAATCGCTGCACCGGCGCCTCGAATTGGCGCAGATTTATTCCGCAGCACGAATTTCCAGAAGCGGAAACCCTGCGAATGCGTTCGACTACCGCAGAATTGATGGCATGGCGCGGCGGACGCGTTCCATCAGCCCCGGTTTATTCTCTTCTTCGGTCGAGCCCAGCGGCTCGGTGCGCTTCGGACTATAACGCGGCCGTGTGGCGACCACACCGGGCGTGAGCGGTACATTCGCGACCAGGAAGCGCGGCCAATAGCTCTCCAACAGGCGCAAGCAGTCGCCGATCTGCCGACTTTCCAGCGTGTAGCTCGCCACGGTGATCAGCTTCTTCATTTCGCGGATTTCCTGCTCGTCGAACTCGCGCAGTTCGATATCATCGATCCATACCTCGCCGGGACCTGTCAGGTCAAAGCGGACTTGCAAATCGGTGAGCTGTTCGGTGGGCAGATCCCGCACCTCAAAGAGAAACTGTGTCCATTGCGTGCCGACCGACTGCGCGGTGCCCGCGCCGATCGGCGCATAACGGTAATAGTCCTGCCCCTTCCATTGTCCACTGACGGCCAGCCGCAATGGTGGTTGCTTTGCGGGATCTGCGACACGGAGCCAGGCCAGCACCGCCAAATGCCCGCTGCGTAGCGGCGTGCAGGGAACACTGACCAGCGACGCGGCGCCTTGTGTGCTCGTGAGCCGCAGGCTTTGTTCACCAGACTTCTTTTGCTCGACGTCGAAATCGGCCGTCGCGCCAGCCTGCTCGCGCAGTTCCCAGCCCGGCAGCGGCGTCTCGATATCGGGCGGCAACTCGAAGCCGGCATTCTCCAACAGGTGCCTGCCTTGCGGTTGCTGCAGCGCTGCCACCCGCTCGCCAAGATCGCGAATGCGCAGATAGAGCTCGTTGTCGACGTCCTGCACCATCGACACCTGCGGATGGTGAAAGGTCACGTCCGGGGCGGAGAACTTGCCAGCCAGCAATTCATAGGGCTCAAGGTCAATGACCCAACTCTTCCGCGCCCCGCCGCTCGCCGGCGCAGGCAACTGGCGCGTCTTGCCAAAACGATTGAAGGCGCAGCCGGCGGGCGCTTCGATTTCGACACTCACGCGCGCCTGCCACGGCGAGTCGTTGGTGAAATAGACGTATGTCCCGTCGGCGGTGGTGCTGCGGCGCATGGT
>CAMFLN010000835.1 GCA_945957305.1 uncultured Planctomycetaceae bacterium
CATCTGGAGGGTCCGCAATCGCCGCATTTGATGATCGAAAAGATCGCCCCCACCGACGTGCAGGTCGGCAAAGCCGCGACATTCATGCTCAAGATTCGCAATACCGGCCCCGTTCCCGCCACGCACGTGGCAGTGCACGACAGTATCCCGAAGGGGACGCAGCTGGTGAGCACGACGCCGCACGCGACGGAAGAACCGTCGGGCGAGGTCATTTGGAATCTCAACACCATCAAGCCCGGCGAAGAAACCAGTGTGCAAATGGAAGTGATGCCCGTTGCCGAAGGCGAAATTGGCAGCGTGGCAACCGTGCACTTCGCTAGTGAATCGTCGGTACGCACCACGGTGACCAAACCTGTGCTGGCGCTCGATGTGAAAACGCCGCGCGAGGTTTTGCTAGGCGAAGAAATGACCATGGCGATCACGTTGTCGAATACGGGCACCGGCGCTGCGACGGGCGTGGTGTTGCGCGAGGTGGTGCCCGAGAACTTGCAACATCCTGCGGGGCCCGAACTGGAATACGAGGTGGGTGTCTTGCGACCCGGTGAGAAGCGGTCGCTGGAGCTTTCGATGCGCGCCGCCAAAGCCGGTCGTGTCGTTAATACACTGGCTGCCCTGGGCGACGGCAGCCTGCGCGTCGACCAACAGGCGGATATCGAAGTGATCGCGCCAGCGCTCGCCGTAAAGATGGAAGGACCGGCGCGACGTTATCTGGATCGACAGGCGACTTACACGGTAACCGTTTCGAACCCAGGCACGGCCACGGCGAAGGAAATCTCGCTGCTGACGCACCTACCCCCAGGTTTGAAATTCGTCGAAGCCAATAATGAAGGCCAATACGACGCCCGCACACGCACCGTGCAGTGGCTGCTGGAGGAGTTGCCGCCGAAGGAAGCGGGCAGCGTGACATTGACCACCGTGCCGGTTGAAGTTGGCGAACAGATCGTCCGCATCGAAAGCACGGCCCAACGCAACCTGGCAGCGCAGGAAGAGAAATCGATCGTGGTCGAAGGGGTCGCGGCGATCAACTTCGAAGTCGTCGATCTCGCCGATCCGGTCGAGGTCGGCGGTGAAACGGGCTATGAAATTCGCGTGGTCAACCAGGGAACGAAAGCCGCCACGAACGTCCAGGTCGTGGTTCTGTTCCCCGAGGAACTCAAGCCCACCAACGCCGAAGGACCTGCGCGGCATACCATCGACGGGCAGCGCGTGTTGTTCGACTCGCTGGGGCAGTTGGCCCCCAAGGCGGACACCACCTATCGGGTGAAAGCCGAAGGGCGCGGGCCGGGCGACGTTCGTGTGCACGTGCAGATCATGACCGATGAAATCCGCACGCCGGTCACCAAGGAAGAGAGCTCGCGCGTCTACGCGGACGAGCAGTAAGTACTGGTTGCTATCCAGAGCTGCTACGCCGCCGCATCGGCAGCCAGAATCAGTGCGCCGTACAGAACCATCTCCTCGCCGAGGCGGGCCGGCAAAATCTGATAGGTACCGCGGAAGGGCGGGAACACATACTGCGCGACTTTCTCGCGCAAAGGCGCGAAAAACTGTCGCTCACCCATCAGCGCCACGCCGCCGCCGATCACAACCGCTGCCGGCGAGACAAGCGTAATCATCTGCGCGATTCCCCAGGCGAGCACGCCCAGCGAATCGTCGATGGCCGCGTGCGCCAGCCGGTTACCAGCCGCGGCGGCCTCGCCGATCTGCTTGGCGGTGAGCAATTCGAGATCGCCCCCCGCGCGAACGTTTAAGTCATCGAGATCCGCCACCGTAGCATCAGGCATCAGGCGCCGCATGGTCGCGACAATTCCTGGCCCCGCGGCGCGTGATTCGACCGTGTCATGCGAATCAACTGCGCTCAGGCCCGGCCGTAAGTGGCCGATTTCTGCGGCGCCGTGACCGCTGCCGCGATAGACCTTTCGATCAATGATCAGTCCGCCGCCAATTCCGGTGCCGACCGTGATATACCAGACGGGATTGAACCCTTTGCCCGCGCCGAAATGCGCCTCGGCCAGGCCGGCCATGTCGGCATCGTTGCCCAGCACCGTCGGCCGGCTCAACTCACTTTCACACCATTCAGCCAAGGGAAAATTGTCCCAACCGGCAACTTGGTGACTGGTGACAACGTGGCGGCCATCAGCGGCCAGCGGACCGCCGAAGCCAAAGCCGATGCGCTCAATCGGGTATTCGGCGATGAGTTGTCGTGCCGTCGTGCGAATCTGCTCGAGGATTCCCTGCGCTCCGTCCGGGATGTGCACGTCCCGCCGCACCAGCTTTGCCAGCGGCGGGCCATTCCGATCGCCGACCGCAAATTGCAGCTTGGTACCGCCGATCTCGATGGCCAGGAACATGGGATGCAGGTCTCAATCAATTCACGGACGATGGCATTTCGTCTGCACGTCAGTGGCTCTGCCAATGACAGTCACAGGATGCGGCTCAAAGGGACCGAGAGCACATCATTGTGACTAGCTCTGCCGGAACGCCTTTAAACCTAGCTGGCTTTGACCGGTGCGCCATTGTTCGCGTAGCGCCCTTCGTGATTGATCCGCGCAAAGACGTCGTTGAGCACCCAGTGGAAAACACAGAGATGGATGCTCTCGACCATGCCCATGTCGTCCAGCGGAACGTGCAGGCCCGCCTGGGCCATGCCGCGCAGCTTACCGCCCGAG
>CAMFLN010000836.1 GCA_945957305.1 uncultured Planctomycetaceae bacterium
GTCCGCACGGGGGCGACAAGGCTTTCGGGTAGGGTGCGCCGGATCTGGCTAAGGCGGCGCGGTTTCGGTCTTGCTGCGATGCGGCGGGGACAGCTTTCGCCGCGGGAATACACCCCGACGTCGGCGTGCCTAGCTGTCAGCGCCAACATTATCACCGTTCGACAGCGGCAACAAGCCGCCAGAGCCCCAAATAGCTCACCAAAACGGCAAATTTTATCCGCCCGACCGAATGTACCACGATCCTGCGTTCCTTAGAACGGCAATTGACCCGGATTTCGGCCCGCCTGAGCAAGCAGATTCCTACCCTAGGTCCCAGCCCGGCCCGACCTTACGAAATCGACATTCCGATACGACGCGTCGACCAAGTCCGAAAGTATATAGGCCGGGCAGCCGCCTCGGTTAGCGCGGCAAAGCGTGGGAATGTGCCGCAGAAAACCCTAATCTTCACTTGCTGAGTGAACTATTTGGCTGCCGCATCTTCGTCGTCGTCCAAAAGCTTCTGCGGTTTGTAGAACTTCGTGATATCGATACCTCCTTTTTGCTCCTCTTCGATCAGTTTGAGACGCGATTCCAGCCGATCGACTCGCCGCAAGAGGGTGGGCAGGATCATGACCGTCTCGTCAATCGGCTTGGGTCGCGGCACAGTCGGATAGTGCAAATGCCGCTCAAGCGCCGAAAACAGCAGCAGTGGGTCCTTGAGTCGGTTGGCCAGCGCAATGCGACCTTCTTTGACACCAAACAGTGGGGGCTTGCTGGCATCCACGGGGTTGCCTAGGCGGTTCTGTGTCTCGACGTAGTGCTCGCTTCGCACATAGACCAGGTCGGCAAAGTCGATCAGGCCAATCTGTCGCCTGACGGTTTGAATCCACTCGCGCCACGACTCGTCAAAAATCGGATCCGCGGCGATCGCATCGAGCCCGCGATCGTAGCCCATCCGGTTCCGGCAGAGGCATTCGAACTGATAGAGGAATATCCCTTGGCGGGTGGCGCCTGCGGCGCGGTAGTGGGCCTCTCGCTCGAGAATGGCCAGGGCGATCGAAAAATCAAATCGTCCCCCTTCGGTCTCGGCCGCTTGGACGACGAACGTTTGAAACGGGGTGAAGTAGTGAGCCAGCCGCGCCATGGCAGGACCGAAGACACCACTATGGTTCAATTCGCTGGCCAGGAAATCGATCGCCAGCGGCAGTTTCGTGGTCGCCAGGATCTCTTCGCGCACCGACTTCAGCAGGTCCTGTGTGGCGATTTTTTGCTGCGCGCGTTCCCCCAGAATGTGGAAAAAGTACTCCTGCTCGATGTATTCCTCATGATCCAACATGGCAGCCCCTCCCCGGCAATAAAGCGTCGACCGTGGCGATTCCTGCAATCGATGGGCGCCGTAGCGACCACGACCGGCACGTCTATACTGTAGTAGGTATGTTCTGCACCGCTGCCGGACTTTGCCAAGTTTCGGGCCCCTGGCGGCCGAGTGCCACAGCTGCGGAGAGTTCCATGTCCACCCGTTTTTCGTCCGTTGAAAAAGCTGTCGAAGCCATCGCCGCCGGGCGAATCGTGATCGTCGTCGATGCCGAGGACCGCGAAAACGAAGGAGACTTCATCTGCGCGGCGGACAAAGTCACGCCCGAAATCGTGAATTTCATGATAACGCACGGGCGGGGACAGGTATGCATGCCGCTGTTGCCCGAGGCGTGCGATCGCCTGAAGCTGGGCCCAATGGTCGAAACGAACACGGCTCCCTTGCAAACGGCCTTTACTGTGCCCGTTGATCATCGCACGGCCAAGACCGGTATTACGGCACAAGAGCGCGCGACGACGATTCTGGCCCTGGTTGACCCGCACAGCCAGCCGAGCGATTTCGTCCGGCCGGGGCACTTGTTTCCGCTAATCGCGAAGGAGGGGGGCGTGCTGCGGCGCGCGGGACATACCGAGGCGGCCGTCGACCTGGCGCGCTTGGCGGGTCTCGCTCCGGCCGGCGTCCTGTGCGAGATCCTTGACGCTTACGGCAATCGCGCCGATCGCGAGGCGCTCTTCGAGCTCGCGCGGCTGCATCACCTGGAAATCATCTCGATCGAAGAGTTAATCCGCTTCCGCCGCCGCAGCGAAAAACTGGTCTACCGCCTGACCGAACCGGCGCATTTGCCCACGCGCTACGGCCAGTTCGAGATCATCGCCTACGGGGTGCGTTATGAAAATCAGGAACCCATCGTGTTGGTGATGGGCGATCTTTCGAAGGTGGCGGCCCCTCTGGTACGACTGCACTCGTCCTGCTTTACCGGTGACTTGTTGAGTTCGCTCCGCTGTGATTGCGGCGATCAATTGCAGATGGCGATGCAAATGATTGGTAGTGAAGGGGCGGGAGTGCTGGTTTACCTGCCCCAGGAGGGGCGCGGTATCGGGCTGGTCGAGAAGTTGAAGGCGTATCGCTTGCAAGACCAGGGGCTCGACACGGTCGAGGCCAATCTTGCCCTCGGATTCAAGGCCGACACGCGCGACTACGGCATCGGCATTCAGTTGCTCAAGGATCTCGGCCTCAACAAAGTCCGGCTATTGACCAACAATCCCAAGAAAACCGACGCCTTTATTTACGGCGGTTTTGACCTGCAGGTCGTCGATCAGGTGCCGATTTTGCCCCCGATCAACGAGCACAATGCGGGCTACTTAGC
>CAMFLN010000837.1 GCA_945957305.1 uncultured Planctomycetaceae bacterium
GCCGCCACTCGACCCGGGGGTCGCGCGCGCGTTCGACGAACTCGACGACATCGTGGCCACCACGGGCCAGGTCTTCCTCGGACTGACCGTCAATTGCGCGCGCTGCCACGATCACAAACTTGATCCCATTCCGCAAACCGATTACTACCGCCTGCTGTCGTTCTTCAACGAGATTCCTCGCTACGACACTAAGGGAAGCCAGCTGGACATTTCCTCGCCCGAGATCGCCGCGCAATACCGCGAGCTCGACGCCCGCAAGGCGGCACTTCGGGAACAGATGGAATCGATTGAACGATCCGGCATCGAAAAGCTATCGGCCGAGGATCAGCGCAAGACCGAAGGGCCCGAGCGCGCCGCCGTATTGCGTGACAAGCTGCAGTCCTGCCTCAGCCCCGCGGCCTGGACCGAATATTGTCAGTTGAAAGAGCAGTTCAAATCGGCCGAAGGAACGAAGCTTCCGCCGCGTGAAACTTTGCTGGCCGTCGGCAAGTGCCCAGAGCCGCCGCAGACATTTGTCCTCGCGCGCGGCAACCCGCACGTGCCAGGCCAGGAAGTCCAACCCGCCTTCTTGTCCGCGCTCGGCGGCGGGACGCCTGAAATCTCGCCGCGTGCCGCGGGGGCAGCCAGCTCGGGCCGGCGCCGCGCGCTCGCCGAGTGGATCGTCTCGCCCGCCAATCCACTGACCGCGCGCGTCATGGTGAATCGCCTTTGGCAGCATCATTTTGGTCGGGGGCTCGTTCGCTCTGCGAGCAACTTCGGCAGCCTCGGTACGCCGCCGACGCACCCCGAGCTGCTCGACTGGCTGGCCAGCGAGTTTGTCGCGGTGGGCTGGCGTCTGAAACCGTTGCATCGCTTGCTCGTCACATCAAACGTTTACCGGATGTCATCCGCCGGCAATCCCACGGCACTGGCCAAGGACCCCGAGAACGATCTCTACGGACGCTTTGACATGCGCCGCCTCGGCGCCGAGGAAGTGCGCGACTCAATGTTGGCGATCACCGGAGAATTGAACCTGAAAATGTTCGGCCCCGGCATCTTTCCCAAGATGTCGCAGGAAGTCCTGCAAACGCAATCAATGCCTGGCAATGGCTGGCAAGAGTCGCCCAGCGACGAGCAGCATCGCCGCAGCGTCTATATTCATGCCAAGCGATCCTTGATCCTGCCGCTCTTGGCCGAATTCGACCTGTGCGACAGCGACAGCAGCTGCGCCGTGCGTTTTTCGACGACGCAGCCGACTCAGGCTTTGGCCATGCTCAATGGCGAATTCGCCCACGAGCAGGCGGCCGCGCTGGCCCGCAGAATTCGTCAGGAAGCGCCTAGTGGCCCACCGGCACAGGTCGAGCGCGCGTTGCGGTTGGCGCTGGCGGCTCCGGCCGCGCCGCAACGTGTGGACCAGGGCTTAAGACTCTTGCAACGTTTGGAAACCGAGCATGGTTTGTCCCCCGAGCAAGCGCTCGACTACTTCTGCCTGGTTGTGTTGAATTTAAACGAATTCGTCTATCTGGATTAAAGCGACATGGCCGACGCGACTCCCCACGGCACGTTTTGTCGACGTACGCGACGCGAATTCCTCTGGCAGGCCGGCGGCGGTTTTACTTCGGTCGCACTGGCGGGCATGCTCGATCGCGATGGCTTTCTGGCCGCGCAGTCGCGCGCCGCTGACGGTGTGACGCCGTACGTCAATCCGCTGACGCCCAAGCCTGCGCATTTTGCGTCAAAGGCCAAGAGCGTCATTTTTCTATTCATGTATGGCGGACCAAGCCACGTCGATACGTTCGATTACAAGCCGATTCTCTACAAGCTCGATGGCCAGACCATTCCCGTCAAAACCAAGGGGCGTGGCGGCAGCAAAAACGAAGGGCGCGTCGTCGGCCCCAAATGGACTTTCCAGCAGTACGGACAGTCAGGCCAATGGGTCTCGCAGCTGTTCCCGCACCTTAGCCAGCACGTCGACGATATCGCCTTTATCAAATCGATGACCGCCGACTCGCCGATCCACGGCTCGGCGATGCTGCAGATGAACTCGGGGAAGATTCTCAGCGGCAGCCCCGCGCTCGGCTCCTGGGTCAACTATGGCCTGGGGAGCGTCAACGAAAACCTGCCCGGCTTTGTCGTCATGCTCGATCCCAGCGGCGGGCCGATCAGCGGCGCCAAGAACTGGTCAAGCGGTTACATGCCGGCCACGTATCAGGGCACACTGCTGCGCTCCAAAGGCGCGCCGGTTCTGGATCTCAACACGCGCGAGGGGATGTCACGCCCCGTCGAGCGCGAACTGCTCGACACGCTGCACGCGGCCAACAGTGATCACTTGGCGCAGCACGCCGATAATAGCGACTTGGCCGCCCGTATCGCCAGTTACGAGCTGGCCTACAAAATGCAGCAGCACGCCCCCGAGGCGATCGACCTGAGTCAAGAGACGCAAACCACGCTCGATATGTACGGTTTGAACCGCGACCGCACGCGCGATTTCGGCCGCCGCTGCCTGCTCGCCCGGCGACTCGTCGAGCGCGGCGTCCGCTTCATTCAGCTGTACTCGGGCGGGTCGCACAACGATGCCAACTGGGACGCGCACGGCGACCTGGAAAAGAACCACAACTTTCACGCCGGCAATACCGACCAGCCCATCGCCGCCTTGCTCACCGATCTCAAGCAGCGCGGGC
>CAMFLN010000838.1 GCA_945957305.1 uncultured Planctomycetaceae bacterium
GGCCGAGATCGTTTCTCACGCCGGAGAGTTGGGGAAAGTCACCGTTTCCACAAACATGGCTGGACGTGGCACGGATATCAAGTTGGGCCCCGGCGTCCATGAACTGGGGGGCTTGCACGTCATCTGCACTGAAATGCATGATTCCGCACGGATCGACCGGCAATTGATCGGCCGTTGCGGCCGGCAGGGAGATCCCGGCACCTGGCGTCAATACCTGGCCCTGGATGACGATATCCTCTTGGCCGGCTTGGGGCCCAAGGCGTCGAAAAAATACAAAGAGATCGGCGAAGCCAAAACCACCGGCCTGCAAAGCTACACCCCGCTCTTCGGCAAAGCTCAAGCCCGCATCGAGCGCAAGCACTTTCGGGATCGCCGCGTACTGATGTATTACGAAAAAGAGCGGCGCAAGATGCATGAGCACCTGGGGCAAGATCCGTATCTCGACTCGGCCGGCGGGTAACGCTCAACGCGAGTCGCTTAGGGGCCTCGTCCCGTCAGCGACTTCAGACGCGGACGCAACAGCAATACCCCGACCATGAACACCGCGGCCGCCACGGCGAGCTTTGGACGGCTGGCGATAACGATGATCGTGACCAGCAAGGCGAAGAACACCCAACGGCTGGCCGGTCGCGAAAACTCGGGCAGCGCCAACCATAACACCCCCAGCACCATCCCGATGCGGAGGCATGACGCGGCGACGTTCTGACGCATGCCATCGTCAGCGGGGGATGCGAGCGCCAGGCCTCCCACGGCAAGCAAGACAAGGGCCAGAATGCCTACGATGCGACGCTGCATTCGGCCCTAAACCTTGTCAAGCGAATCGATCCATCGCAACAGCTCGGCGAACTCCTCAGCGTTCAAATAGCGAGCTGTCTCCCCTTCATCGGCGATCGTGACCGTGTATTTCAGCTTCTGCAGTTGCTCGATGCCGGCGGCAATCTGTTGCGCGAAGTTGGCTTTCTTCGCGGTGGTCGTGAAAAATGCCAGCCGCAAGGCGGGATCATTTTCCGGCACCCGGCCAGGCACCGGAGCGTCAACGGCCGCCACGCCGCGCACAACGTCCCGATGTGTAAAGGCAATCATATAAGCCAACGTTCCGCCAGACTGATGGCCGTGCAGAACGATGCGTTGCGAGTCGATATTGTAGCGTTGGCGAAGATCAGCAATCGCCTTGGCGGCGAAGTCAACTTCTGTCGGCGTCCAGCGCGCGGGATCCACGGCGCGCGGCGCCAGCAGAATCAAGCGCTGTTGCTCGCAGGGCTCGCGCCAACGGGCCAGCAGTTCGTCTTCCGGCGTTCCTCCGGGCGGATGCAACCAGACGACCAGACCATACGCCGCAGACGGATCATACGCCTCGGGCACGTAGGCCAGGCAATCGTTCTTGAATTCCGGCAGCTTGACAGAAATGCGTCCCACCTGCTGCGCTTGAGCTGCCGGCGCTTCGCGCGGAGTTGTTGAGTCGTGGGCCGCGGGGAGGGTCGTCGGCACCTGTGCGGTTTCAGCCACGGTCGTGAGCTCCACGGACCGTAATTCCGCGCCGCGGCGAAATTCGACTTTCACCTTGTCCCCAACCTCGAAGCCGGCCGCAGCGGCAAGCAAAGCGTCGCGCGCGGCGGTCGGCTGGCCATTGAGCGAAAGTAATATATCACCAGGCTGTACGTCAGCTTGTGCCGCGGGGCTGTCGGGATACACGAATCGAACGGGCGTTCCGCCGACTGCCGCCGGAGCATCGCGTAACGGCAATATTCCCAGGAACGGCCGCTGAAAAGGATCTAAATGGTCGATGAGTTCCAGATCGCGTTCAATACGCTCCTCGCCCCGCAGGACAACGACCCGCAGGGTTTCGCCCGCGTAGTGACGGTTGATCCGTTCGCGCAATTGCGCCTGGCGCACCACCGGATGGCCGTCGATCTCGACGATGCGATCTCCGGCCTTAAGACCGGCCTTATAGGCTGGTGAGTTGGGGCGGCAGCCCACGATCACGGGGGGCTTGGAATAGATATCGCGCCCATCGAGACTCACGCCGAGGATTCCCGGCTTCAGGTCCTGGCCCGCTGCTAACTTTGGCAACACCGTATTGATATGGGCCAAAGGGACAGCGAAGCCGATACCGGAATCGTACCACTCGACCCCCGCCAGATTATCGGTGCTCTCGGGCGAGAGCGGAACAAGTACTCCCAGCACGCGGCCGCGGATGTCCACCAACGGTCCGCCGTAATTGCTGGGCGAGATCTTGGCATCGGTTTGGATTGCTTTGCCCCAAATGCGATTCTTGCCGCTGACGATGCCGACCGAGATATTCGGCCCGGCAGAGTCGTAAGTGCGACCGAGGGCAATTGCCCATTGGCCCACCTGGATCTCGCTTTCGGCGACCGCCTCGGGAACGGTCAGCGGCTGATCGACGTTGATCTTGAGCAGCACCAGCATCCGCTGATGATCTGTCGCGACCAACTTTGCCGGTGTCCGCGTGCCGTCAGGCAGACTGATCAGAATCGAACTGGGGCGGGAGATGAAATTAAAGGCACTCGAGATGATGTAGCCATCGGCCGAAACCACGAGCCCCGTCGTCGGCCCGGTATTGACCAGCATGTTGCCGATCCGTTCCAAGCCGCCAACTGTCTCAATCTTCACGACCGACGGCGCGACACGCGCCACGGC
>CAMFLN010000839.1 GCA_945957305.1 uncultured Planctomycetaceae bacterium
TGTGTACGTCGTTTGCCAGACCGAAGCCGAGGCGCGCCGTCTGAATGACGTGTTCGCTGACACTCAGCTGGCGCGCGAGCAGCGTCTACACTTTCCCCTGGGACGGTTGCGCGAGGGATTTCGCCTGGTCGGTGACGCCATTGCGCTGGTCAGTGGCAACGAGCTGTTTCACCGCGCCGATTTGACCCGGCCCAGCCGCCGCCGCTTGGGGCGCGTGATCGACAGTTTCCTCGAGCTGCGCGAAGGGGACTACGTCGTCCATCTGTCGCATGGCATCGGCCGCTACCTGGGCCTAAAGCTGCTGGAGAAGGAGGACCAGTCGGAAGAGCATCTCGAAATCGAGTTTCATGGCGGCACAAAAATTTTCGTCCCCGCCTCGAAGATCGATCTGGTGCAGAAGTACGTCGGCGGAGCGAAAAGCCGGCCGACGCTCGCGCACATTGGCGGCCGTACCTGGTTACGGCAAAAGGAAGCGGCTGAACGGGCCGTCATCGACCTGGCCAGCGACATGCTCGATTTGCAAGCCCGCCGCGCTTCGCAACCGGGCATCAGCTTCCCGGCAGATTCGGAATGGCAGAAGGAGTTCGACGCCTCGTTCCCGTACAACGAAACTCCCGACCAACTTGTGGCGATCGCGGCAATTAAGCAAGACATGCAGCAACCCCGTCCGCTCGATCGGCTGATTTGCGGCGACGTGGGCTACGGCAAGACGGAAGTGGCAATGCGGGCCGCGTTCAAGGCGGTCGACGCCGGTATGCAAGTCGCCGTGCTCGTGCCCACCACGGTGCTGGCCGAACAACATGGCCGCACGTTCAAGGCCCGCATGGCGGAGTTCCCCTTTCAAATCGCGGTGCTCAGCCGTTTTTGTTCGACCAAGGAGGAAAAGCGAATCATCGCCGGGTTGGCCGAAGGCTCGATTGACATCGTCATCGGGACACATCGTTTGGCGCAGGCCGACATTCGCTTCGAAAACCTCGGCTTGCTGATCATCGATGAAGAGCAACGTTTCGGCGTCGATGTCAAGGAGCGACTCAAGGCGTTGCGGGCCACTGTTGACGTCTTGACCCTGACCGCCACGCCCATCCCGCGAACGTTGCACATGTCGCTGCTGGGGTTGCGCGATATCTCGAACCTCGAAACGCCGCCGGCCGACCGCCTGGCGATCGAAACCCGCGTGGCCCGCGCCGATCCCGAATTAATCCGCCATGCAGTGCTACGCGAGTTGAATCGCGGCGGGCAGATTTTTTTCGTCCACAATCGTGTCAATGACATCGAGAACCTGGCGATACGACTCAGGCAGATCGTGCCCGAGGCGCGAATTCGCGTCGGGCATGGTCAGATGGCCGAAGGCGAGCTGGAAGAGGTGATGCTCGACTTTGTCGATCACAAATTCGACATGCTGCTGGCAACCACGATTATCGAAAGCGGGCTGGACATTCCCAACGCGAACACGATGTTCATCGATCAAGCCGACGTGTATGGACTGGCCGATTTGCACCAGCTGCGCGGCCGCGTCGGCCGGTACAAGCATCGTGCGTATTGCTACCTGCTGCTCGACCCTAACAAGTCACTGTCGCCGAACGCCGCCAAGCGGCTGCACGCCATCGAAGAGTTCTCGGACATGGGAGCGGGCTTTGCCATCGCGATGCGCGACCTCGAAATCCGCGGCGCCGGCAATATTCTGGGAACCGAGCAAAGCGGTCATATCTCGGCCGTGGGTTATGAGCTGTATTGCGAATTGTTGGAGCAAGCGGTTCGTAAGCTGAAGAAGATGCCGCCGCGGCGGTTTGCCGACGTCAACATCGACCTGCCCGGCGAAGCTTATATCCCGCGCCGTTACGTACCCGATATGCGGCTGAAGATCGACCTGTACCGGCGGATGGGTCGCGTGCAAAGTACGGACGAATTAAAGGACCTGGTCGCCGAGCTGGGGGATCGTTTTGGCCCGCCGCCCGAGCCGCTGGATCGACTGCTATCACTGGTCGAGATTCGATTGCTGGCACAACGGTGGGCGATCGAGTCGATTCACAAGGAAGATGCTTACCTGGTTTTTCGCTACCGGGACGCGGGTTTGATCGGACAATTAGCCCGTTCGCCAGGCAGTAAACTTCGAGTCGTGGACGGCCTTAGTGCGTATCTGCCGATGCGCAAGGACCTTACGAATCCTGATTCGATTCACGCCGTGGCAAAAGCGCTGTTGCGGCCGAAATAAGGCCTCTTCTATAATCCCCGCCCACTCCAGTTTCTGTGGCTGGAGCGTCGATGACCTATCGCGTTGACCGATCATTCGATCCTACGTTCGTTAGCCGTGGCGGGCAGGGTTTCCCCTTGCGCCCGCGAAAACTGAAAGAACATCGCTTGTCCGAACAGACTCAGCAGTCTGCGCGTCGTACGTCGACAGCCCGGGAGTTATCCCTGGCGCTGCTGCTGGCGTTGTGCGCGACACGGGTCTGCGGGCAGAACGTGGGAGCGCCGGATGATCCGTACGGTCCCGCGGCGCAGTCCTTTCCTTTAGCACAGCAGCAGTTCGCCCCCAACGGCGCCATGATTCCCGGCCCGCCAGGAGATGTCGGCACTCCGACCCGCCCGGTGGGCTGGCCCTGTCTCTTATACACATCTGACGCTGCCGACGATCGCATAAGTGTA
>CAMFLN010000840.1 GCA_945957305.1 uncultured Planctomycetaceae bacterium
GTGGTGACGCGCAAGATGCTGTGCGAACACCTTTGGCAATCGGATTGGGAAGGGACCACCAACGTGATCGAAGTGCACATCAATCGGCTCCGCGGCAAACTTGATCGCAAGTTCGGCGAGTCGATGATTCAGACCGTGCGAGGGCGCGGCTATGCGATTCCGGCGGCTTAAAGATGTCTTTCGCTCGCTCCGTTTTCGCCTGACGCTGTGGAACACGGCCGTCGTGCTGTTGACCGTGGTCTGCACGCTGATCGGAGTTCGCGAAGCCTTGCGGTTCGCCTTGCGGCATGAGATCGACCAGCTCTTGCGCGAGGACGCGTTGGAAGTCGAGCTGGCGGTCGAGCAAATGTATCACTCGATCGACTCGATCGAGGCCATTTCGGCTGAAATGGAACGCAAGGTCGCGGCCCACGTGCAGCGCGGCATGTTCGTCGAACTGCTGGATGAAAACGACCACGTCCTATGGTCGAGCGAAAATACCCCCTCCGAGCAAGTCTTTGCCGCCGATCTCCGCGACGGCACCATGACGATCGATGGCTCGCGCTATCGCGTCGTGCAGTCGCAGATCGAACGACCAGGTTTGCCGGCCTTTACCGTGCGCGTCGGTTCCTCGATGGCCAGCGCCGATGAAGACATCGCCAAAGTTACACAGGTCATGACGGCCGTGGCTCTGCTGATCATGCTCATCGCGCCGCTGGGCGGTTTCTGGCTCTCGGGCCGGGCGACGCATCCGCTGGCGCAAATCATTCATACGGCAGACCGCCTACGGCCGCGCCGCATGGAGGAGCGACTGCCGATCCGCGGCACCGGAGATGAACTGGACCAGCTCTCGACCACGATCAATCGCTTTCTCGATCTGTTGGCGGATTATTTGGATCGCAACCGAGAGTTCGTCGCCAACGCCGCCCACGAGCTGCGCTCGCCGCTGGCCGCGATTCAAAGCTCGGTCGAGGTGACGCTCAACAGCGATCGCTCGATTGAAGAATACAAGGACTTGCTCAGCGATATCGTCGACGAATGCAGCAGCCTGGGCTCGCTGGTGAATCAGTTATTGCTACTGGCCGAAAGCGACGCCGGCAGCATGCAGATCGATGCCAAGGCCGTGGCGCTGGACCGGCTCAGCAAGCATTCAGTCGACATGTTCCGCGGCGCTGCCGAAGAGCGGGGTGTGGATCTGCGTTTCGGGAAGTTTCAACCCTTGTCGGTACATGGCGACGCCCAGCGTCTGCAGCAGGTAGTGAACAATTTGATCGACAATGCCGTCAAGTTCACTCCCTCGGGCGGATCGGTGACCGTCGACCTGCAATACGATCGCGAATTGCAGCGCGCGGTCCTCTCCGTTCACGATACCGGTCAAGGGATCTCGCCGCTGGACTTGCCCCACGTCTTCGAGCGTTTCTACCGGGGGGACAAGTCGCGGCATCGAGAGAATCAGCCCGGCGGCACCGGCCTCGGACTGAGCATCTGCCAATCGATCGTGCAGGCGCATGGCGGCAAGATCGAGATTCAGAGCGCCCCGGGCGACGGCACCACGGCGACGGTGCGACTCCCCTCGGCGCCGCAAGATGCGCGGCTGGGGCATGCACCCACTTTGATCGGCACTCCGGCCTGACGTCGGTCACCCACGAAGAATACGCGCTGGCAGCGGCTGTCGGCGTTGGCGCAGGCTTCAGAGCAATTCGTGAATGACCTGACCGGCGTCGATCGCCGGCACGGGCCGTCCCGAATGATTCAGGAAACTCGCGTGCGGATCGACTCCGAGCACGTGATAGATCGTGGCATGCAGGTCGCCGGCCGTAACGGGGCGGTCCTTCGGCGCTTCGCCCAAGCGGTTCGTCGAGCCGACGATCTGCCCGCCGCGAATGCCTCCCCCGCCGAGCAGGCAGAACATCGCGTTCCCCCAATGGTCGCGGCCGGGCGTTCCCTTGCTCAGCGGAGGACCGCCGTTGCCGCCGTTGTTCATGCGCGGCGTGCGACTGAACTCGCCGCACAGTACTACCAGTGTCTTATCGAGCAAGCCGCGATCGCTCAAATCCTGGAAGAGCGCCGCCATGCCGGTGTCGACGCGCGGCAGGTAATTTTCCATGCCCGATTTCAGGTCCCAGTGATGGTCCCATCCTCCCAGGTGCACAGTAACAAAGGTGCAGCCCGCCTCGACCAGCCGCCGCGCCAGCAGCATGCTCTGGCCCCAGGAGTGACGGCCATACCGTTCGCGCAGTTGCGGGTCTTCGCGCGACATGTCGAAGGCATCGCGGGCCGCTTCGCTCGACACCAGGTGATAGGCGTCTTGCTGGAACCGATTCATCGCCTCGACGGCGCCCGACGCATCGACGTCGCGACGAAGTCGATCGAAATCCTGGAACAGCGAACGCCGTGATTCCAACCGCGACAACGTCATCTCGCCCGCCAGGTTCAGGTTTTGCACCTTGAAGGTGTCGCTGTTGGGGTCTCCCTCGGTTTCAAAGGGATTATGCTCGCGTCCCAGATAATTCGCGCCGAAATACCCCGGCCGGAGACCAATGCTGGCCGCGTACGGCACCGCGACATACGCGGGCATCCCTGGCTTGCGTGGGCCGAGCGATCGCGCGGCAATCGAGCCGATCGAGGGATACTTGCCTGCCTGGTCGGCCCCCGTCGCGCCGGGCC
>CAMFLN010000841.1 GCA_945957305.1 uncultured Planctomycetaceae bacterium
GCGTAGACGTTTTGCAAATGCCGGCGAAACAGTCGATCGAACAATTCGTCTTGCGCGCTCGAGTGATCATCGCCGAACCACCAGAACCAGTCGCTCCCCTCGGCGATATACAGCTCTTCCCAAGCGCGGCGCAATTGTTCGGGGGTCTTTTCGCCGCTGCGCGTGGCACGCACCAGGTGCTGACGCGTCTCGTACAGCATGTCCCAGGCGCGATTGCATTCCGGATGGCCGATCCAGATGCCGAAGTTGTGCTGAATCCAACTACCGGCGAAAAGAGTGCCGATTTTGTCCGTCGCCGGATGCCGCGCCAGATAATCGCGCACTCGGACAGGCGTAATTTTCGGATGCGCCACCGCGCGCCGATAGAGCGCGCGGAGAAAATCGACGCCGCTGTTCGGGTAGTACTCCCAGCAGTTTTCACCGTCGAGGATGATGCTGACCAGGGTCGGCCGCTGCCCGGCATTGGCGGTGGTCGCGCGGCCGATGGCGTCGACCTTGCCCAGGAAATCGTCGACGGCCTGCTCGGCCTGGTAACGCTGATAGTGAAAGCCGATCTGGTCGCTCATGGCGTGATCGCGAAAGATCATCTGCACGCTGTGTCCTTTGTCCTCCGCGCGCCAGGGTCGATAAAGCATCTCGGGATGTCGCAGATAGCCATGTCCATCGCGCGCCACCCAACCATCGGTCGAGGCGGAAAGGATCTCCTCATCGGTGGCCATCCACTCAATGCCGGCCTTGGCCACGGCGGCGATCATCGCCTGGCAGACGGAACCTTCCGAGGGCCACATGCCGACCGGCGCTTCGCCGAACAGCTTGGTGTGATACTCCACGGCACGCTGAATCTGTGTCTCGGCATCTTCGCGATAGCCTTCCAAATGCCGCGGCAGCGTTACGTCGGGCATGGCCTGCCGCGCCAAACGCTTGTCGTACAATAGCGGCAAAATCGGGTGATAGAACGGCGTTGTCGTCAGCTCGATCTGTCCGCTCGCGGCCAGTTCGCGATGCAGCGGCACGACCTCGGCCAAGAGCGCCAGCTGACGTTCGAGCAGCCACTGCTTTTCGGCCTCGCTCCAGTGCTTACCTTTTCTACGAAAATCGGCCAGTTGCTTGTCCTGCTCGAACGCCAGTGGGTGAATCCACGATAGGTTGGACCAACACTGCAGATCGAGAATGTCGCGCTTGGTAAAGCGCTTGGCCGCGCGCGCCGCCGAATCGATCGAGAGCCCGCGCTTTTGATACAGTTCCAGGTAGCGCTTGTAGGGCCGGATCATGTGGTCCGGGTGGACCATGAAGAAGTTGTCGAGCAGATAGTGCACATCCGCTTCGTTCAAGGCGTCGGCCGGCAATCGCGACACGCGCAAGTGTTCGTCCACCGCGCCCCGATCGGTATAAGCCGTGAGTTGGGCGAGCAGGCTGGGCACCAGGTTGATCGTGGCGTGCATCTCGGGCACTTCTCGCAACAACATCGCCATGCCCCAATAGTCCTTGGTGGCGTGCAGCCGCACCCAGGGCATGGGATTCTCGCCCGTGCAGTCATCGGGATAGTACGGCTGATGCTGATGCCAGAAAAAGGCGAGAGCTACGTCATGCATTCCGGTCCCTCCCTGACGCTACGAGCCAGTTGTCCGTTGCGGACACACTTCGTCCGTGCGTGACACACCGTCAGCGTTGGACGACCATGGACGTGCGATGCATGCGATCATGTCCCTGCAGCGCCTGGTCGGACCAAAACGAGTTTTGGTTAGCCGGCCGGCAAGCAGGAATCTCGGGGGGCGTCTCTCAGGCGTAGGTGCTGTGCGGCACCTGGGCGGTGATGCGGCGATACAGACTCACGTATTGTTCCGCGCTGCGCCGCCAAGACCAGTCCTGTTGCATCCCGGTTGCCACCAATTGTGACCACAACTCGGGCTGGCGATACATGTTTACCGCGCGGCGCAGGGATTCGGCCAGGGCCAGGACACTATATTCACGGAAACTAAATCCGTTGGCGGCCCCCGCCGACATGGCCTCGGGCGTGGCATCGACGATCGTGTCGGCCAGGCCTCCCGTGGCACGCACGACGGGCACAGTGCCATATTTCAAGCTGTACAGCTGGCTGAGTCCGCAGGGCTCGAAATGGCTGGGCATCAGGAAGATGTCCGCGCCCCCTTCGATGCGATGGGCGAGCGCTTCCGAAAACTGCAGCTTGACCGCCACTTTGTGCGGATTGCGCGTCGCAAGCGACGACAGGGCCTGCTCGAACTTGGCATCGCCGGTGCCGATGATCGCCCATTGCACGTCGGTCGATTGCACCCAATCCTGCATGACCCCCAGGATCAAGTCGGTGCCCTTTTGCTCGGTCAGCCGGGTGACGATGCCCACGACCGGTTTGTCGGCGGCCAATTCCAAGCCCAGCTCCGTCTGCAGCGCCGCTTTGCACGCTGCCTTGCCCGAAATGGCCGTCGCCGCGTCGTAGTTCACCGGCAGGAACGGATCGGTTGTGGGATTCCACAACGTGTAATCGACGCCGTTGAGGATTCCCGTCAACGCCGAGCGGCGCTGCTGCAGGACACCCTCCAGCCCGCAGCCCAGCGGCGAGGCCTGAATCTCTTCGGCATCTGTCTCTTATACACATCTCCGAGCCCACGAGACGTAGAGGAATC
>CAMFLN010000842.1 GCA_945957305.1 uncultured Planctomycetaceae bacterium
CGAGAGGGAGGTGTAGCATGACGGCCGTGTCACGCGAAGAAGTTCAGGCCGTTATTACCGGGCTAAAGCAGGTCGCGAATGGCAAGATCTATGAAGCTCATCTTGTGCGCAATCAGCTTGCCGCGGCACGACTCCTGGAACGCCGCTTAAGGCGTTGGAGCGAAGCGCTGTACGTCAGTCAGCGGGCCGCCGAGCAGGCATTTCTGGAAGGTTGGCCCAGGGCGAAGGGAGCTCCGTGGAGAATCGACTGAGTGACAGAGGAGGGCCCGCAGAGCCTTGACCGGCAAAACCGGACAGACAGCCCTGGCTCTGGCGCGACGATCGGCGAATTCGTCGCAAACAGCGACCGCAGCTTTGCGACGGCTGACGGTTCGCAACCCGCCCGGCGCAAGGGAGTAGCGTCGGCGCGGGCGGCTTTTTTCATGCTATCAGCGTCTACTGCAATCGCGATTCCACGTTGACGAGACCGCGCAAAACGCCTGCGATTCGCCACTTTGCCGAAAGACTATGGCGTGACCGCCGAGACTCTTCCACAATTGATGCCTTGGGGCTGAAAGGAGTCAATCGATGAGTGACGAGATCAAAGTGACAGTGGTCAAGTTCCCCGACCGTGACAATTTGATGTTACGGTATATCGACCCGATGACCGGTAAGCCCAAGCACAAGACTTCAGGCACCACGAACCGCAAAGATGCCGTAAAGGCTGCCGGCAAATGGGAAGCCGAATTACGCGAAGGGCGCTACTCGGCACCGTGCCGGATCGGCTGGCGTGACTTTTGTGAGCGATACGAAGCCGAAGTGTTACCGCAGTTGGCGCCGCGGACTGCAGAACCGCGTGCGACGATCATGGCGCATATTGATCGCATTCTCTCCCCGCGCCGAGTGACGGATCTTACTGCAGATCGACTGAGCTACTTTCAAGCCGAGCTGCGAAAGCCCGATCCCGCAATCGTGGCTCGAGCGGAGGCGAAGGTCTCCAAGGCCAAAAAAGTGGTTGACGCTGCAGGAAATCCGCAGGAACTTGCTAGAGCAAAGAGTCGGCTGGTGCTCGCTCAGGAACAATTAGAGCGCGCAAAGAAACCCAAGAGTGAAGCAACGATCAAGGGCAACCTGGCTCATCTACGATCCATCCTGGCTTGGGCCGTTGCCATGGGCATGCTTCGCGAAGTGCCGAAGGTGCAGATGCCCTCAAGAAACCTAGGTGGTGGTCTCGTGCGCGGACGCCCCGTAACCGGCGAAGAATTCGACCGAATGTTGGCCAGAGTCCCAGACGTGCGGCCCGACGATTCTCGCAGCTGGGAGCGTTATTTGCGCGGTCTGTGGCTATCGGGCCTTCGCCTCGAGGAATCGCTACGGCTTTCCTGGGACGCAGACGGGGACTTTGTTGTTGACCTGTCGGGTAAGTTCCCCCGCTTCCGTATCTATGCAGAGGCTGAAAAAGGGCACAAAGACCGGCTTCTACCGATGACTCCAGATTTCGCTGAGTGGCTCTTACAAACACCCAAGGTCGAGCGCCAAGGCGTCGTCTTTCATCTGGGGCCCACCGGAGGGAAACAACGATCCGCAAAGCGAGTAAGCCGTACAGTGAGCCGAATCGGTGAAATGGCAGGGGTCGTCGTCAACAAGGATCAAGGCAAGTTCGCCAGTTGCCACGACCTGCGCCGATCATTTGGCACACGGTGGGCATCCCGGGTGAAGCCGGCCACACTTCAGTTGCTAATGCGGCATTCGACGATCGAAACCACACTGCGATACTACGTGGCGCAGGACGCGGACGACGTCGCCGCAGAGCTGTGGAAGGCACATGAGACTACTGAATCTGGTAACAGGACTGGTAACAATCTCCAAAATCCAGCCACCAACCGTGCCACGAGTAGCTGACGTAACTCGTTGGCACATCAGAGCGGAGGGCATGGGATTCGAACCCACAACCCCTTGCGGGGCACCACATTTCCAGTGTGGCCGCTAACCATTCGCATACCCTCCGGAACACCGGAAATTCTAGCCTATAACCACCTTCCTCGCCACCTTCGTACCGCCACGATACAGCCACGGCCACGCGGTCGCCGCTGCAACCGGATTGGTTTGCCCAGCCGTCGCCGTCGCCGACACGATCAGTCGATCCAGCCGGCTCGCGGCCGCACGAACCATACCCTGCTGCACGCGGCTGTACGTGTCGATCGTGACGCTGATCTGCGAATGCCCCAAACGTTTCTGCACCACGTTCCAGTGAACGCCTTGGGTTGTTGACGTCGGGTGGCAAGTAACTGGCTGCAAACCGGCGGCAATGTTGCGGACGCGAACGGCGACGGAATTGTTAACGGCCAGGACATTGCTTTAATCGCATCGAATTGGCTGTATACAAGCCCAACCGGCGGGGCTGCGAGCGGCGCCGCGGTCCCCGAACCCTCCACGCTCGCTCTCGCAACGGTGAGCGGACTTGTGTTCTTTGCGGTTTGTCGACGCTGTCGCTCCGCGCGGTAGAATCGGGGCATGGATGTCATCGTGCTCTGGATGTTTATGGCGACACTTCTGCCGTTTCTGACGGCGAGTAGTTTCATTGCCCTTTGGAAGAAGTTCTACGTCAGAGATCGCCCGCTGGGCCCCAAAGCTAAGCTCGTTATTGCACTC
>CAMFLN010000843.1 GCA_945957305.1 uncultured Planctomycetaceae bacterium
ACCAGGACTTTCGTGACCAGAACTTACATCGGCTGTTGCGCCATCACGGCCCGGCCCCCAGCCTCTCGCACCGCGTGTTTCGCTGGATGATGGACACCATCGACTATCATCCCGCGGGTAAAGAGACCAAACGCGTCATCTGCTTCAGTCCCCATCCTGACGACGATGTGATCAGCATGGGAGGCACGCTGATTCGCCTGGCCCAGGACCAGCACGAAGTCCACGTCGCTTACATGACCAGCGGCAATATCGCCGTCTTCGATCATGACGCGCAACGCATCGCGGATCTGGTCGTCGAATTCAACCGTCGCTTTGGGATCGACGTCGATCGCTCGCTGGAAGTCGAGCAGCAAGTCAACCAGTCTTTGGCCGCCAAGGGACCGGGAGAACCCGACATCGAAACCGTGCTACGGATCAAGGCCTTGATTCGCTGGAGCGAGGCCAAAGCCGGCGCCATCGTCTGCGGCTGCCGCGAGGAGCACCTGCACTTCCTTGACTTGCCGTTCTACCGCACGGGCACAATCGCCAAGAATCCCGTGGGGGACGAGGATGTGCGGATTATTCGCGAGCTGCTCGACCGCGTAAAACCTGACCAGGTCTATATCGCAGGCGACCTCTCCGACCCGCACGGAACCCATCGCGTGTGTGCCGAAGCCATTATCCGCACGCTGAAGCAAATCGAAGCGGACACCGGCAGCCGTCCCGAGGCTTTGCTCTACCGCGGAGCATGGCAGGAATGGCCGCCGCACGAGATCGACATTGCTGTGCCGCTGAGCCCGCAAGATCTGAAGCAAAAGAAGGCCGCGATCTTTCGACACGAGTCGCAAAAAGACTCCGCCCTCTTTCCGGGTCCTGACGCGCGCGAGTTTTGGCAACGGGCCGAGGATCGCAACCGCCACACGGCGGATGTGTATAACAGCCTCGGATTGCCCGAGTTCTACGCCCTCGAAGGCTTTGTGCGCTGGAATGGCGAGGCGCTTTAATCGAGATGTTTGGCCATGATCTTGGCCATCGTTGCGGCGTCAATCCGCTCGACGCAAGTTCTCTTACCGCGTGGCGATCGATTGCGCGCAAAGTCGCTGGCGACGATTACGCTTACGCACAGCGGACGGCAGAATCGCCGTGCCAACTTGCGCGTTTGGCATGCGATTTCGCAGGCCCGCGCATTTGCACGACGATATAATGAGGCCGCGAACCAGCGTCCGGCTGCGGTGGCTTGCCTGTTGGCAAGAGAGTGTGGCCCTTGCGGCGCGGCAGGTTCCAGCGTGCCTCTCCTGCAAAGGATTCTGAGGTGAAAAAGTCTTCGAGCGCGGTCGCGCTCGTCTTGGTGAGTGCAATTGCCTTTCCTCTCGGCTGTTCGCGGGAATGCAAAGACAAGCTTCCCGATGGACGCCCCAACCCTGACTGCCACAACTCGGTGCATGGCGGCGGGTACTCGGGGGGACATTATTTCGGCGGTCTCGGCCGATCGGCACACAGTTCTCCGCGAGGCGGGTTCGGCGGTTGTGCCGGCGCGCATGCGGGCGGCTAAGCCGCGGTTCTTCGTTTCGTGCGCCGTCGCCGGCAACTTGTAAGCGGTGAACAGCGGCAGGCATCACCGGCCGCTGATCACTTAGCGTAGTTGCCGTGCGCCGAACGCAACGTCGGGATGACCTGCGCACCTTTCGCAACGCCAACGATTGGAAAGGACATTCACATGCGTCGTGTTTCGACAATCCCTCGTCGTGATTGGCGTCCTCGCGTCGAGCGGCAGGGGCTGATCTTTCATACGTTAGACGATGGGCAAACGCCTTATTGGAATGAGAGTGCGTATTACGAATTTACTCGTCGCGAAATCGATGTATTGGAATTGGCGACGCAGGAACTTGATCGCATGTGCCTGGCGGCGGTCGAGCACGTACTCGAACACAATTTATTGTCGCGCTTCGGCATCGATCCGCGTTGGCACGATTGGCTATGCGATTGTTGGGAAGCAGACGAACACACGATCGTGGGACGGTTCGACCTGGCCTACGATGGCAGCCGGCCTCCGGCGATGCTGGAGTACAACGCAGACACTCCCACCGGATTGCTCGAAGCGGCGGTGATTCAGTGGCATTGGTTGCAAGATCAAAAGGCGGGGGCCAATCCTTACGCCGCCGCGCCGGACCAGTTTAATAGCCTGCACGAGCGGCTGATCGAAGCCTGGCAGCGGCTAGCGCAGGCCGGTACGCGGCAGGTGCATTTTGCCTCCTTGCCAGCCGCTGCAAGCGTCGAGGACTACATGACCGTAACCTACTTGCGCGATACGGCGATCCAGGCCGGACTGCGCACCGACTATCTGGCCATCGCCGACATCGGCTGGAACGAACGCTTGCGAAGCTTCGTTGACCTCGAGGAACGGGCCATGTCGCGGATCTTCAAACTCTATCCTTGGGAGTGGATGCTGGGCGAAGAGTTTGCGCAGCACTTGAGTCAGGCGACGACGAGCTGGCTCGAACCTCCGTGGAAAATGATCCTTAGTTGCAAGGCCCTGCTCCCTTTGTTGCACGCGTTGTTTCCTGACAGCCCCTATATTCTTGCCGCGCATCACGAACCGTGGGGCCGATCGTACGTCCGCAAGCCCCTCTTCTCGCGCGAGGGG
>CAMFLN010000844.1 GCA_945957305.1 uncultured Planctomycetaceae bacterium
ACCATGTATACCGCAGGCTGGGCTCTGCTTGAAGCGGGAGAAAGAGGCGCCCGCGGCGCGAGAACGTGGCAAATCCTTGCGATTAGGCAAGCTGTTCCGCTGCCGAGGCACTAAGTCTGCCGATGTTTGCGGCGGGTATCGTGCGTGATTCGCCGTTCCCTTGGAATGCACTTTCCCACCGGTTAGGATCGAGGGTTTGCCCCCTGGCTTACCGTTGTCCAGGGGCGGAGTTTTCCCTCCCGCTGGCCACGTGATGTACAACCGACTCGGCGAATTCGTAGCCCGACACTGGCTAGCGATCATCGTCGCTTGGATCGCGTTGGTTCCTGCCGTGCGGTGGGTTGCTCCGGCCTGGGATTCCGTCACCAATGACGGCGACCTGGCCTACCTGCCCGCCGAGATGACGACCGTCCGTGGCGAGCGCCTGATGCAGCAGGCGTTTCCCCACAACCGCGCCAAAAGCCAATTCGTGCTGGTGTTCGAGCGCGAGACCGGACTCACGCCCGGTGATCTGGCGGCCGTGGAAAAGATTGCTCACCGGTTTTCTGACGAGGAAGAGCACGGCCTGCCGGTCGTGGGTGTGATCACGCCTCACACCGACATCATTGGCCGCCGCATGATCAGTCCCGACGGCCAGGCCGCGCTGGTGATGATCAACCTGGGGCGCGAATTCATGACCTTCGCCAACATCGCAGGCTTGGCGCAGGTCAAATCTGTGCTGGACGAGGCGCAGGCGAGTGCCGACTTTCCCGCGGGGCTGTCCGTCGGAATCTCTGGCTCCGCGGCGATCGGGGGGGACATGCTCTCGGCCGCCGAGGAGAGCATTCAAAACATTGAGTTGGCGACGGTCATCCTCGTCGTGGCCATTCTACTGATCGTTTATCGCGCCCCGTTGCTGACAATTATCCCGCTCGTGTCGATCGTCGTCGCCGCAGTGATCGCCATGGGATTGGTCGCTCTGCTGACGCAATTGGGGACCGTTCCCGGCTTTGAATGGTGTCATTACAAGGTCTTCAAGACGACCAAGATTTTTATCATCGTCGTGCTGTTCGGGTCGGGCACAGACTACTGCTTATTCCTGATCGCGCGTTATCGCGAAGAGCTAGAGCGCGGACTGGACCACCATCGTGCCGTCGCCACCGCGGTGGCCCACGTCGGCGAAGCCGTGGTCGCCAGCGCCCTGACGGCGATCGTCGGGCTGGGCATGATGTTCTTTGCCGACTTCGGCAAGTTTTCCAACAGCGGGCCCACAATCGCACTCTGCCTGGCGGTGACACTCGTCGCATGCTTGACTCTGGCCCCGGCCATCTTGCGGGCATCAGGGCGGCTTGTGTTTTGGCCCTTCCGCGTGAAGCAGCAGACCCCTGAGACCTTGGCACGGCAAGAGCTATCCTCGACTGCCGGCGGTTTTTGGGATGGGCTCGCGCGGGCCATCGTGGCGCGTCCGGCGTTGATTCTCGTCGTGAGCATCGTGGCGCTTGCGCCCCTGGCCTATGAAGGGTGGCAGGATGTGCCGATCAGCTATGACCTGGTGCGCGAGCTGCCGGCCGAGCGCGCCAGCGTCGTCGGCACCCACATCGTGCGGCGGCATTTTTCAGCCGGTGAAACGGGCCCGATTACCGTGGTCGCCTTTCAAGAAAATGGCGGCTTTGACACGCCCGCAGGCGAGCGCGAAATCGCTCAACTGACGCGCTTGTTATGGGACATGGACGGCGTCGAAAGCGTCCGCAGCATTACCGAGCCCTTGGGGGACAAGCCGGGCTCGGGCAGCACGCCGCTGACGGCAGCCGGACGTCGCAAGCTGGCCGCGCGCAAACATCCACGCAGCCAGTCGCTGTACCTGACACAAGAGCCTGAACTAGCCGGGCAAGTCACGCGTCTCGACGTGGTGAGCAGTTACGACCCATTTTCGCGGGATGCCGCCAACCTGGTCGACGTAATCGATCACAAGTTGCAATCACTCGCCCAGGATCGCGATAGCCCTTGGCACAATGCCGAGTTCGAGTTCGTCGGGATCACGGCCGGCACGCGCGACCTGCGCGCCGTGACCAGCGCGGATCAGCGCACCATCCAGCGCCTCGTGCTGTTGGCGGTCTATGCCGTCTTGATCATGATTGTGCGGCGGCCGCTGATTTCGATCTACCTGGTTCTCTCGGTGCTGTTCACCTACTACGTGACGATCGGGGCCACCGAGTTGGTGTTCCGCTGGGCCTATGTCGACTTCGACGGACTGGATTGGAAAGTTCCCCTCTTCTTGTTCGTGATCCTGGTCGCGGTCGGCGAAGACTACAACATCTACTTGATTACCCGCGTGATCGAGGAACAGCGGCGGCATGGGCTGCTGGGCGGACTGCGCGCGGCGGTGGTGCATACCGGCGGCATCATCACCAGCTGCGGCATTATCATGGCCGGCAGCTTTGTCTCGATGTTGACCGGCACCTTGCGAGGCATTGTCGAACTCGGATTCGCCCTCTCGTTGGGCGTCCTGCTGGACACCGTCGTGGTACGACCAATTCTCGTGCCCGCGTTCCTGGCTTTGTGGTGGCGCCACGATCGACAGTCAATCACCGCGCCGGCTGTCGAGGCAGGGCTGGCCTTGTCCGCTTCGGCCAACGGGCATGCG
>CAMFLN010000845.1 GCA_945957305.1 uncultured Planctomycetaceae bacterium
GTCCAGGCTGGCTTGCCGGGGCGCGCCAGGACAAAGTTCGTGGCCTGCAATTCGGCGTCGCTGTTGAAAGTGTCGTCTTCCCCGCGCTTCCAAGTCACACGGCTCCAGCCGTCTCCGGCCAGGCGTAGCTCGCCCAGATCGAGAAACTGGCCCAGCTCTTCGGCCAGGCGCGCCAGCTCGAAATTCGCTGTCAGTCCGAAATAATCGGGCGTGCCTGAGCCCTCGAACGTCAGGAAGTCTGACTGGCCGTTCAATTTTTCGATCACGGGACCGTCAGGCGTGTCGTGGCCGGCGACAATGACCGTCAGCGGATGATCCCAGGAAATTTGCCGGCCCTGATCGGTCGCCAACAGTCGGGTCGTCTCGACACGCCCGGAACAGGCCCACAATCCATTCTGCGGTCCCGATTGCAGGTCGATGTTGACCGCGCCTTCTTCGATTTGCATCCCGGGGCGGACGCGTAGCGTGGCGGGGAGAACTCGCGACAACTTGGCCAGGTCGAGCGAACCTTGTACGTGTCCTTCGGAATGCGGCAGCGCGTCCCACAGCGATTTGACCCAGGCATTTTCGAATTGGCGGAATTCATCGATCGTCGCCGAGCACACCAGCCGGCCGACGTCAGATTGAATCTCGCAGCGGCGAATTTCGATCCGTTTGCCATCTTGGACAATCGTGCAAGGGATGCTCAGACTGTCGAGTCGCAGCCGATCTTCCCCTTCCCAGGGACCGGCCAGCGCCAGGTGAGAAATGTCAATCTGCCCGGCGAACTCGCCGCGCGGTTGGCCGGCGACCTCGAGATTCCAATGCCCATTGATGTTCGATTCCAGCGTGCCAGACAGTTCGCCGCGCTCGTGCAGACGGCGCAGCAGCGGTTCGAACAACTCCAAGCGCAGCCCTTGCGCGGTGAGCGAGAACTCGCCATGCTCTGGCAACGCGGGAGGCGGGTCTTGCGCTGCCGGATCGCGCGGCGCTTGCCCTTGCATTTTGAGACGCAAACTAAAACGCCCTGTGGGCTCGCCCGGGGTGACGCGCCCCGCGGCCGAGATCGACGTATCCTGGCCCGCGTCGCGCGGCACGGTCACCTCGCACGTCAGCTCGTCGATCTGCCAGCTCCGGCCGGCGGCCGCATCGTCGATCGTGGCCACGGCTTCGCTAACGACGAGCGCCAAGCCGACACGGCGAGACTCGGATTCCTCTTGGGCTTTGGTCCATTCTTCTACGGACTCCTCGAAGTTACTGTCGCGGTCGTGAAGCACGATGTCGACTTGCGGCCGATCGACGCGAAAGGTGCCCAACTCGTGCGGGTTGAACAAGATCGCGCCGAGCGACTTCTCGCTGACAACCGACGGAATATCGGCCAGCTTGCGCCCTTCTTTGTCATGGACGACGATGTTGCGCACCACAATGGGCGAGAGCCAGCCGAGCGACGCCCCCCCCACGTCGATCGATCCTTTGAAGTCTTTGGCGGCCAGGGCCACGATGCGATTCAGAACCGGAGAGAAGCCAACGATCTTCGGCGCAAAGCACACAGCGGCCGGCAAACCGACCAAAACGAAGGTGGTGAACCACCAGCGGCGGCGTCGCGGCGCAGTTGTGGCGCGCTTCGCCGCGGTGGCAGCCATTGTCCGTGTTGCTTTTTTGTCGCTGGCGGCAGTAGCCATAACGCGTCCTTGCCCAAAGAGGGGCCCCACAAGGGGAAATCGCTTCGAGGAGGGGGCGCATGCCCCCGCGATGACGGCTCCTTCATCATCGAAGGTGGTCATTCTACCGGCAAATTCTGGGCACGGCCTAGAGCGGATCGGCGCGCATTGGTACAGTCGATAGCGGTCACAGTGCTTGCTGCGCACTCCGCAGTGCTAGCAGATCTTTCCCGCAGGAGTTCCAGGTCCCATGCCCGCATACCCCAAGCTCTTCCGTGTTCGTCAGAAATTCGAGGCGCCCCGCGTGGCGGATGTGGCGGCGGAAGTTCGCCAGGAGTTTGCGCGGCTGCCGCTAGCAGAACGCGTGCAGCCGGGGCAAAGTGTGGCCATCACGGCCGGGAGCCGCGGCATTGCCAACATTCACTTGATCATCAAGGCCACGGTCGATCACTTCAAATCGCTCGGCGCGAAGCCCTTCATTGTGCCGGCGATGGGGAGCCACGGCGGTGGCACGGCCGAGGGGCAGCGGCACATCCTCGAAGGCTACGGCATCACCGAGGAATTTTGCGGTTGCCCCATTCGCGCCAGCATGGAGACCGTAATCGTTTGCCAGACAGCCGAAGGCTTTCCCGTGCATTTCGATCGCTGCGCGTACGAGGCGGACCACGTGGTCGTTGTCGGCCGCATCAAGCCGCACACCGATTTCGTCGGCGACATCGAAAGCGGGCTGATGAAAATGATGCTCATCGGCCTGGGCAAGCACGAGGGGGCCAAGATCTACCACCGCGCGATCCAGAACTACAGCTTCGGCCAGATCCTGCGCAGCGTCGGTGCGCGCGTGCTGGAAAACTGTCGCATCGTGGCGGGGTTGGGGATTATCGAGAACGCCTACGACGAGACCGCGAAGATTGCCGCGGTCCTGCCCGAGGAACTGGCGGAGCGCGAAAAGGAGCTGTTGGTGCTCGCGCGGCAGTGGCTGCC
>CAMFLN010000846.1 GCA_945957305.1 uncultured Planctomycetaceae bacterium
CGATAGCCTGCGCGATTATGAGGCCTATTTCTTGGCCGGCTCGTGCCCGGCCGCGGTGTTGTTATAAAGCGGCAGGTAGCGGTAGTAGACCTCGAGGCACAGAGCGCCGAGAGAGGTCGAGTAAACACGGCCGCCGTAGCCGCCCCAGAGCGGATCAGGCTCCCAGCTCCCCGCACGGTCGCCGGCCGTCGCCTGACTTTGCGTCAGCGCCGCGCTCATGGCTTCGTTCCACTTCACCCAGCGCGGGCCTTGCAAGCGAAACATGGCCAGGGTGCCGTAGTACCAATAATAGAAATTGGGTTGTCCCTGACCGGGTAGCGCGGTCAGCAAAAAGTCGCGCGCTTCGTCTCCTGATCCGGCCAGCGAGAGATTGAGAAACTCGCGACAGACGAGTGCCTCGGCCGTCATCGAGTGCGTCGGACGCTCTTCGGGACGGTACGAGGCCAAGCCCCCATTCGCGCCCGAGGCGACACTGTTCAAATAGCGCACCATCCCTTGCCGTGTCCGCTCAGGGATCGGCAAGCCGGAGAACTCCGCGCTTTTGAGCGCCATCAACTGCCAACCGAGTTGGCTGGTGTCGCCGCGCTCGTTCGGTTTGTAGCGCCACCCGCCGCTGGCCAGGTTCTGTGCATTAACGGTGTACGCCAGGGCGCGGCGCATCGGACGCGAAAGCCAAGGATCGCCCGTCATCGCCGAGGCTTCGCACAAGGCCAACGTCGCCATGCCGTGACAGTACATGTGGGCATAGACTTCCGCCGGACCGGCCAGGTTGCCATCGGCGGCCTGCGTGGCGATTAAATAATCCAAGCCGCGTTTTACGGTCGCTGAGTGAGCGCCAGATTTGTGCGTGTGTCCCGAGCCGAGGAACGCGAGCAGCGCCAAACCCGTCAGCCCGGTGTCGGCTTGCGCGCCGGCCCCTTTTCGATCCTGGCCCAGGGCGCGGGTTTCTTGTCCTGCTCCGTGATCACTGGCATCCCAACGGCCGTCGGCATCTTGATGCTTGGCCAGCCACTCCAGCGCGGCGTTCACCGCTGCCTCGGTCTGAGCCGAGCCGCCATAGCTCTCTGCGATTTGCAGTCGATTGGCCGCCGTTCGTTCACTGTACATTTCGGGCACGGCATGCGGCTGAGCCGATTGCTGCGCCGCGGTCGACGTGGGACGGGGTCGTACGGCAACTAACACGCCGATGTCCCCTTCATGCGGTGGCACGGGACTCGCGGCCCGTGTCGTTTCATCGGCGGCGAGAAATGCGTCTTCGCCCGCGATCATTGGCAACTCAGCCGCGAGGATCGCGGCAGGAGCGGCGATCAGTCCAGCCAATTCCGCGGGGCTGGGGCCCAGCGGAGGCGTTTCCGGAATCGCGGCCGCTGGTGCGGGGGACCCCGCTGTTTCCGACACCGCCTCGGGCGCCTGCGTCGCCGCGACGTCGATGGGCTCGGGCGTGGGGGGCGCTGGCGGTTGCGAATCTTCGAAGACCGGTGGTGTGGCTTCGGCATTCGCCGCGTCGACGACTTGCGACAAGTCGGGCGCGAGCGGCTTTTCGATCGGCGTGACCTCTGGTTTCGCCGTGGACGATTCCTCTGCCGAGGTGTTTGCCAGCGCCGAATGCGGGTAAGCCGTGTCCGAGGGGGCGTCCCAGGGGGCATTTTCGCGGGCCGCGACTTCCCCGTCCGGTATCCCGGGCGAGTCGATCGCGTCGTGTCCGACAAAGTCGGTGACCCGCATCACCGTGCCGCGCCCCGAGCCGTAGCCCGGATGGCTGCGAACGATGTGCACGGTGGTGGCATACGCGACAAACAGCAAGTGTGCAAAGAGCGACAGCACGACGCATTTGCGCAGCGGTTGCTGCTGTCCCCAACTGGTGCGCATGACGACAACGAGCGCCACGGTCAACGCCGCCATGCCGGTCCACACCAGGCCGATCATCAGCCTGGGATGGGTCAAGAAGTTCACCAGCGATTGGAGCAACGTGGCCATGGTGGCTACTTCCGTTGAGAGTCGGCTTTGACCGAGATGGCCAACTCAGCGATGCCGGCCTGCTTGCACGCGTTGAGAACCTCGGCGACACGCTGAAATTCTCCCGAACCGTCCCCCCGCACGAGCACCCCCAGCTCAGCATATTGCCTGCGGGCGGTGGTCAGCTGCGTCACGAGTTCCGAGAGCGAGACGGTCTTGCCGTCGATCGTGACATCGCCGTCTCGATAGACATTGACCACGCGGCGTTCAGGGGCGCCCGTCAGCGCGCCATGATTGCTGACGTGCGGAACTTCCAGAGCGATTTTCCGCTCCTCGTCGACGAACTTCGTGCCCACCATGAAAAAAATGATCAACAGGAACACGATGTCGATCATCGACGTCAGGTTCAAGTTGGGCATGTCGTCGAGTTGAGTTTTCAGCGGCATGGCGGTAACGCCTGTGACCTTGGTGCATGACGTGCGACGAGACGGAGGTGCGTGGACGGTTACGCGGCTTCGCGACGGGCTCGCGTGGCGCGAGGCCGGGAGTTCTCGGCGATGGCCTCGGCCGAGATCTCCTCGACGAGCTCTTGCCCCAGCGCATCCATCTCGATCACCAGGCGATCGACGCGGCCCAGGAAGAACAGGTACGCAGCGAGCGAGGGA
>CAMFLN010000847.1 GCA_945957305.1 uncultured Planctomycetaceae bacterium
TCAATGCGCAACTCGCCCGTGCCGATCATGTGCGTAATCGGTTCCCCTTGGGCCACGATCGTGACGCGCGAGAGCAGCGTCTTGTGCTTTCCGGCCGGTGAATTGCCCGTCGTCTTCACATGGAAGACCAATTCTTTGGCATCCTTGTTGATCTCTCCGGCGGCCGTCGTAACTTCGTTCGGCAGGCCCAGTAGTTCGACCTTGGCGGCGCCTTCGAAGTCCTTGTTCTTGGTGACGGTCACCACGACGTCCGTTTCTTTCCCCTTTTCAACGGCCGCGGCGTTGTAGGCCAAGCCCACGAACGGTTCAGCAATTTCCAGGTCGGCCAGTTGAGACGAGACCAGCACCGCGCCATTGCCCACCGTGGCCGATCCCATCGCCGCAATCTTCCACGTGCGCACTTCCGCGCCGCCGTTCGCCGTCAGCGGCAGTACCACTTCGTTCTGCCCTTCAGGGATGGCCACCGAACTCGGCGAACCAACACCCGGCGGGTTGTAGAGCATGTACACCGTGATCGGGGCAGTGAAACCTTCCTTGCGCGTTGCCTTGACCTTCAAGTCCAATGAGCCATCGCGAACGATCGGCACTTTGGGCTGGACGATCTCGATCGAAAAGGGCGACGCTTGCGTCACGGAAACCGCCATGCGCTCGGCGGTGTGTGTCCAGACGTTGATGTTGTTCTGGCCCCGCACCATCGAAGTCGTCTGTTCCAGATGCCCTTCGATATTTTGGTTCGGATCCTCATGCCGACCGACAACATCGGCCAGGCGGCCGGCTAGGCCGGCGTCGGGGGCAGCAGTGAACAGCACTGGGACGATCGTCTGGTTCGCGGGCATCACGGCGGTCTCAAAGGCCATGCCCGGGGGCAAATCCTTGATGTCGACGACGATGTTGCCGCCAAAGTCGGCGCGCGAGGCGCTCACTAACGCCGCGGTACGATTGCCTTGCGGCACGTCGATCGTGATGTCGACAAACTGCGAGCGCTCGGGCAGGCCCATCACCAGACGCGGTTTGACCGGTGTGATCTCGACACGATAGGCGTATTCCGGGCCCCCTTTTTTCAGGTGATCCTGCACGTAGATCACGTACTCGTCGTCCTCGGGGACGGCCAACCGCACATAGGCGTCTGGTCCCCCACTGTCGTCATTGCCGGCCACGCCAGCGCCGCCGATACGATTGATGTTCAGCACAGGGTCAAGCGGCGAGCGAATGCCGCGAGCCAGCACGCGCACGTCGTAGGTTTGTCCTTTCTTGGCGGCAAACTTGAAGCAGTCGACATCGCCAGGTTGCGAAATGACGCCCCCCAGCGCGATCGGCAGTTCACATGCTGTGGCAGTTGCCGGGTCGTTGTTCGGTTCGACTTCCAGGCGGTTGCCGAGATCACTTAGACGGAACACGTTGGGCGAGGGGGCGATCCCTTTGTCGTCCTGCGCAAAGAAGCCAAACTTTGGAGTCGGGCTCGCAGGGAGCACGATCTGCTGAGTCCGCTCCCCCGCGACGTCTCCCAGGATTTTGACGTCGACGGTCTCGCCGTACTTGCCGCCCGCCGGTAGCGTCGCGCGGGGACGGGGATAACGGCCCACATGCAAACGATACATGCACGAGCCGTTGCCGCCGTATGCTGTCTCACGAACTTGTACGATGTAATTGCCGTCCTCGGGCGCGATCACCGCGGCAACTCCGTCCTGCCAGACGAGCGCGGCGTCGTCGGAATTGGCCAGTTCGAACCGACGTGAATCGAGAATCGCGACGTACGGATCAAAAAACGTGTAGCCCAGGCGAATGCCTTCGATTTCGGCCGTGATCCGTTCGCCCTTTTTGGCCTCGATCAGGTAGTAATCGACATCTTCATTTTCCACGACCCCGTTGACGGTCGAATCGAGCGCAATTTTCTGGGGCTGGGTGAAGTCGCTGTTGGGCTCGGCTTCTTTGACTTCGGGCAAGGCGCCGACATAGAACGTCCGCAGCTCGCTCGTCCCAGTCGCGGTGCGGACCCGCATGGCGTGCTGCCCCACGCGACAATCGGGAGCGATCGCCAGCTTCGCCTTGATCGCCGTATCGGTCGGCTCGAGCGACGTGACGGTAATTCCAGGAGAATAGAAGAGGATTTCCTGCGCGTCGGCCAATCGGGCGCCATTGAAGGACACCTCGGTCTCGGTGCCGCGCTGCGCTCCGACCGGCGTGATGGAACCTACGCTGGGACTGGCCGCACTGGCGGTTTTGGCCGTGAGCACGGCGGCGATCAACGCGCTGCACGTCAATAAAATCGCGGCTCGATTGATTCGCAAATCGCTAAAACGCATCTTCATAAATCCTGGACTGAAGAACCATGTTTTGCGCGCTTGCCGCGGGCGTACTCGTTTGGCGCAGGGGCTTACGCAAACCGAGTATTCCGTGGCGGGGATCAGGCCAGCAATTCCTTGCGCACCTTGCCGCCGTCGACGATCTCGATTGGCCGGTTGCCGGGCGCCATCAATTCCTTGTCGGCGACGATGCCCAATTGGTGATAAATCGTGGTGGCCAGATCCGGCGGCTCGATCGGGTCATCTTCGGGCTCGCTTGCCACGGCATTCGACGACCCGTAGATAGTGCCGCGCTTCACGCCGCCACCGGCTAGCAC
>CAMFLN010000848.1 GCA_945957305.1 uncultured Planctomycetaceae bacterium
CTTTGTATCCCCCCAGGACGTGGACGCTTTGCGGACGCAAGCCGCAATGAGCCATGACGGGAATGCCGGCCGCAACCAGAGCCGCGATCGTTTCGGCCTGTTCCGCGCCCCCTTCGAGCTTTACGGCGCGGCAGTTGGTTTCCTTCAGAATACGGCCGGCTGCTTCAATGGCCTTGACCGGTCCAAGATGGCACATGGGGAAGGGCAGGTCGACGATGACCAGGGCCCGCCGGACCGCACGCCCCACCATCTCGGCGTGGTAGATCATCTGATCCAGGGTGACGCTCAGCGTCGTCGCATGTCCTTGGACGACCATCGAGAGACTGTCGCCGACCAGGATGCTATCGATCCCGGCCTCGTCGAGCAGAGCTGCCATGGCGTGATCGTACGCCGTCAGCATGCTGATTTTCTGGCCCGTGGCCTTCATCGCCACGAATTGCGGCACCGTGAGGGGGCCTTCCTGAGGGGGCATGCGCTATGAACCTGCGATTCGGGCGGGAATGGGGTGCGTCTGGGCGGCGGCGGCTGGTTGTAAGTCGCGGCTCAAGGCATTGTTACCAGGGGGCCGTGGACTGACAACCTGAGTCAGGAGTGCCCGAATCACAGCCTCCCCAGAATCTCTACCGGAGGGCCTGTGATAATCATAGCTCTGTCGCGGCGCGTGCGAGGAGGGGCGGGGCTGGGTCCCGGACGGTAGGCTTTTTGGGAAATCGCTGAGAATTCTCCAGCCTGGCCCAAAAAACGCCCGTCTGGCCCTGGCTCGATCGTGGCCCAGGCAACTTGAATCCGTCAGTCGTGAAATGGTTGGAGAATTGCATGGGGCACGATATCGTGGAATCCGGCGAAGGGGAGGGCGGCACAGCCGGCCCCAATAGGGATGAATTCGAGAGAGGCAGCGACATGAGATTCGATTTAGGTTTCGGCCCTGTCTGTGGGCAGGCCGCACGTCTCGTTTTGGCCGTTTTGCTGGGGTTTTTTGCTTCCGCGGCTCATGCCCAATACGACGAGGAGCAGCCGCAGCAAACTTTGCAGCAGCGGCTGTTGCAACTGCCCATCGTCGATCTCAAAGGCAAAGTGCAAGAGGTCGGCGGCAATGCAATGTCCATCAACTGCGAAGGTCAGGCGTTTGTCCTGACGGTCGACTCGAGCTATACGCGTGTGGTGGTCAATGGCGAGGCGGATCGGGGCTACCTGAAGCCGGGGGTGATGGTTCGCTTCGAGGGGGAATTCGATCGCAAGATGCAGGCCAAGGGGAGCATCGGGGAGATCGCCGTCGTGACGCCCTCGGAAACTTCGCAGCCGGGGATCCATGCTGACTCGGGGGGCGAAGAAGAGCAGCCGCGGCAGAAGACCAAGAGCGGCGCCGAGGTCCTCATGGTTATCGGCACGATCAAGCTGATCAAGGATGATCAGTTGCAGGTCATCGCCGACGGTAAGCCGATCAAGGTGCAGTTGGACAAAGACGTCGAAGTGAAAGTCGAAGTGGACGATTTCACGTTGGCCGAGCCAGGGGATGAGATCGTCGTTCGCGGCCGCACCGTACAGCCCCCTCAGGGGCAGCAGGCTGGGCAGGTCTTTGGCGAGGACGTGCAGATTACGCTTGCCAACCCGCTCGAATCGGCCACCAAGGCGATCAAGAAGAAAAAATCGTCGAAGTCCAAAACGGCCAAGCCGGTGAAACGAACGGCGCGCTAGATTCCCATTCGCCCCAGGGCGTCGATGATGCTGCCCACGATTCCCGAGAGCGTTGGGTGAGTGGCCTCGAACTCGCGCTCGGCATCCGCCAGGCGGGCTGCCAGTGATGTTTGACGCGGGTCGGCCGGCCCGGACGTGACGACCGCGGGGGAGGACGCGTCGAGCAGGGCGCGGATTTCGTTTGCCAGGTCTTGCAGCGAGCGGCGGTTTTCCTCGCTTAGGTTCGCTGAGGAACGTAGCTGTTCATGGAGTTGTGACAATGTGCGACGCAACTCTTGGGCTTCTTCCGCCATGTTCGCTCCGATTGCTAATCGCTAAGCCGGACCAGGAACTTTAAAAAGTCCGGACCGCGCGTATACAGGCGTCCGGCAATACGATGAAAGGCTTAAGAAAACGATCTGCTGGCAAAGATACGGTGATGGGCCCGGGTAAACAAGGGCCGGGACGCCGGGGCATGGTCTGCCGAACTCGCCTTGGTCGGCTGTGCTCAACCCCTTATAATCCCCGCCGCTTGGACGCATTCACGGCTCGCACTCAAAGCTAGCTGGCAAGCGGCGCCGAGCAAGCGCACGCGTCGATTTCGCCCCCCGCCGTCAAGCAAGGAAGCGCCATGATTCGGGTTCAGGATGTTCTCGATTTGCACAGCAGTACTGTCGCCCTGTGGCACCAGCAAGAAATTCGCAATCCCTACCACGGGTTTTTGCAACTGGTGTGCGAGCAGCATAAATTCAACTACTTGTTGTGGCATGAAGAAGACATCGCTCGCAGTCCCGAGGTTACCGACGCGCGGATCGCCGAGGTGAAACGGGCTATTGATCGATACAATCAGCAGCGGAACGATCATATCGAGCGGTTGGATGTCTTTTTCATGGAATGGCTCGCCCGCGAGGGGATTGCGCCACAAAAAGGGGCGCGGCTGAACAC
>CAMFLN010000849.1 GCA_945957305.1 uncultured Planctomycetaceae bacterium
TTCGACCTTCATATACTTCCAGTCTACTGCAGGCCCGGTCTGCGCGGGGCACTTGAGGTCGTCCCATTGTGCTTTGCCAAACGTGGTTGCCAGTTGCGTTTGAATCGCATCTTCCAGCGGCTTGCCGTCGACCACAGCGTCGGCCTGCGGGAGCGCGGCCAGGTAGCAGTAGTAATACGTTTCTTCACCCGTATCCGTGACACCCCGCATCTCGTAAGTCAAACGCAAGCCGGGGATCTGCAAGAAGGAGGGCTGTAAGCGTTGCGGATGCACTTTGCCGGGTTGAGTAGGTTCCGCGGAATCTGCGTTATACGGCTTGCAATTTCCGTCGATGAACGTCGGCAATCGCAATGTAAATTGCGTGCCAGGAATCTCGGTGCGGGCGGCCGAAACGACCAAGAACATTTGCGCCACACGAAGGGACTTCATCCCCTCTTCCACACGGTCTTCGTACGCCTTGGTGCCGCAACCGGCGGAAAGCAAAGCTGCGCCCGCCAGGAGCGACGCGATCCAGGTTTGCTTCCAATAGATTTTCATTCCGAGGCCCTCTCTAGCTACGCAGACCGGCAAATAGGGGACGAAATTTGATTCTCATCTCTAACCAACGCACATGTCAACGCAGGTGCAAGCGCCGTGGGGTGACCGGCGCCCTCAATGCGAATCTCACCACGCCTCGCCGTCTGCTTTCGTGCCGCACAGAGCCACGTCGAGCCCCAGCGCCGCGGCCATCGAAGCCTTGGCCCATAACGCCTGATCGGCTTCCTCAGCACTATTGGCATACGCCACGTGGATGTGATTGCTCTTGTGCCGGGCCATCATCTGATCGCGCGATACGCCGTAGGTAACGGCGTGCATGATGGGCCATTGCGGCGTGGTCGATTGCCAGCGGCGCTCAGTCTCCTCGGCCGGTAGCTCGACCACTCGGGCACGCCCCAAGTCCATGCGCAGCCGGCCGCGGGCGACATAGACTCGCGACCACACGATTTCGCCCGGGTGCGACACCCCCTTCAGAGTTCCTCCGCCCAGGCGGAAATACATCGCCGGCTGCCGTTCGCTCGAAGCGCCGCTCCAGCCGCCCGTGAAGTGCGCCGGTGGCGCCGCACCGCTGATCAGAAAGACCCACACGTAATCGTTGACCGTGCCCGAACGATCATGGTCACCCCAGCGAATATCATGCAGAGTGTTTTCGACAGGTTGGCCGAGCGCACTATGAACACGGAAAGTCATCAGGGCGTCGAGCCCCGCGCACTCGTCGACTTCGTTGAAATGGGGAAGCGGTTGGCCCGCATACAAGATGCGCTGACCGTCACGGCTGGTGACCGGAGGGCGATCGGCGTTGTTGAGCGTTCCCTCGACCAGGTCGCTCGCCGGCAACAGGTCTTTCAACCCTTGCTGATACTGAATACCAATGGCATGGCAGCCGAAGTCGTCGGCAATGCGCAGCGTGGCGATGTACATCTTGCATTGCAGATGAATTTGGTCGTCAGTCAAGTCGGTTTCGGCATGGGGACCTGTGACGAAGCGCATACCGCGGCTTTCCATCCAGCGGCGCACGGCCGTGGCCTCGTCATCGCGCACTTGGGTGGTTTCGTAGTACAAGGCGGATTGACTGAGACGCTCTTTGTACACCCCCGTGGCGTGCAGCAAGTCGTCGGGAATGATGGCGTTGTACATGCCCATGCATCCCTCGTCGAACACTCCCAGGATCGCCTTTTCTTGCAGCAGCTGCGCGGCGAGCGCCTTGCCCAATTTGCGTTCGGCGCGCGGCGGCTCGACGTCATTCCAATCGATGACATGGTCGGTGCGATGGCGCAATTCCCCTTTGCGCAACCAGCGGCGTAGGCCCTCTGTAAAAAACTCGTCGGTAAAGTCCTCGCTCCACAGGGTCGAGTATTTCACGTCGGCCTTGGTCAGCGAACCGTTCAGGTTGAGCATGCCGACGAGCCCCGGCCATTGGCCTGACCAGTTGGCCACGGTGAGAATGGGCCCGCGATGCGAAACCAGGCCGCTCAGCACATGGTGCGAGTATTGCCAGACCGCCTCGGCCACGATCAGCGGCGCTTTGGGATCGAGCTGGGCAAAGACTTCCATGCCTTGCTTTTGCGAGCTGATGAAACCGTGTCCCGCGTCAGGACAGTAAGGATGAGCACGGACCAACTCATACCCTGCGTCCGCAATTGCCTGGGCCAGCTTCTGCTCCATGTCGTGCTGCGCTGCCCAGCAAGTGCGATTCGCCGCCGGGCGCAGGTCGCCGCTGGCGACCATCAGGACCTGGTTTTTTTTTACACGGTCAGGGCGTTTTAATTCCGGCAGCGCGTAGTCCATCGTATCGCCTGGGGTGCAAAATCACGGGTGTCGATACAGAATAAAGCCCCGCCTGACCCGGCAACGCTCGCAGGGTTAGGGTAAAGAGACTGGGCCTATCTTAATTCTCGTGCGGCGGTGACGAAAGGAGACCAAGGAACCGATTTCACACCGATGACAGGCCCCACGGGTGCGAAAATCACTCCAATCCCTGCAGAATCTCTAAAAACTGTCGCTGCAACTCGGGACCTCCCATTTCGGGGTACAGCGTCTTGACGACGTTCACCGTCTGCCGGGCTTTGGTCGAATCCCCT
>CAMFLN010000850.1 GCA_945957305.1 uncultured Planctomycetaceae bacterium
ATTGATCCGCTTCAAACGTCGCTGCGCATCGATCAAGCCGCTCGTAGCATGCGGCGGCAAATCGTTTTGCGTGGTGTCGCCCGAAACGACGATCTTCGATCCTCGCCCCATGCGCGTCAGGAACATCTTCATTTGCGAGACGGTGGTGTTCTGTGCTTCATCGAGAATGATGAACGCGTCGTTCAAGGTCCGCCCGCGCATGTAGGCCAGCGGGATGACTTCGATCAGATCCTGGTCCGTGTAGCGGCGAATCTGGTCGTAGTCCATCATTTCGCGCAGCGCGTCCAGCAGCGGCCGCAAGTAGGGATTGATCTTGGCCTGCAAGTCGCCCGGCAGGTATCCCAAGCTCTCCCCCGCTTCGACGGCCGGGCGGACCAGCACAATCTTGCGAATCCGCTCTTGCTTGAGCGAGGCCACGGCCATCGCCACGGCCAGATAAGTCTTGCCGGTGCCCGCGGGTCCGGTACAGAACACGATGTCATGCTCGGCGATCGCTTTGACATACCGCGCCTGCCCTGAGGTGCGCGGCACAACCTTGCGTCCGGCGTTGAGTACCTCGATGGCGGGCACGGCGCCGGTCGCCTGGCCGGTGACGTCCGCCAGCACAGTCGCCACCTGCTCGGCCTCGAGGCTCCCCTGCCGATCCACGATAGCTTTCAGTTGCTCCAAGACTTCGGTCGCGCGTGCCACGGCGCTGTCGGGCCCCTGGATATGGATCTGATCGTCGCGCGCCGAGATATCGACCGGCAGCGCGTCGCGTATTTTGCGCAGGTGCTGGTCGCGAGTGCCGAACAGCGAAAGCAAAGCCTTCGCATCGACCACCGAGATGGTTGCTTCTGTCATTCAGGAAGTGCCACGGCCTTGGAGGGGCCGGAGCAACCGCGTAACACCTTGATCCACAGCTATTTTATAACTCACGGCCGCCCCAGGCGAATAGATCCCAGGACAAGGCTGATCGGAACCGCTTCCGGCGACGCCACTTACATCCACACGGCCGATTCGGAAAATGTCCCGAGATCAACGACAAACCGCCGGTTAGACCCCTCCAAGCGATACGATCGCGCCGGTTCATAGGGCGAAGGTCCACCAGGCGTAGGCGACGGGCGCGCCAATTAAAACGGAGTCGAGCAGGTCGAGCACTCCGCCGAAACCGGGCATCCAATCGCTCGAATCCTTGCGGCCCAAGTCGCGTTTGAGCAACGATTCGGCCAGGTCACCCAACATGCCCGCGATGCCGACCGTGAAACCATAGCCCAGCCATTGCCAAGCCTCGAAACTTGGCAAGCTAGAGCCTGCGATGCGCGGCCCCAACACGCATAGCGAAAGCCACGCGCCAAAGATCGCGAACAACAGCCCACCGATGCCTCCTTCGATCGTCTTGCCAGGGCTCAGATGGGGCGCCATCTTGTGCCGACCGATCAGGCGACCCACGGTGTAAGCGCCGATGTCACAAAACTTGACAACGATCAGCAACGAGGCGAGCGCTGCCAGGCCCCAGGCAGAATCGGGTCCGGCAAAACGCAATTGCACGACGAAAGCCAATAACCAGCCAACGTAGACCAGGGCCAAGGTCGAGGCGGCCAGCCGTTCGGTCTGCCGGGCAGGTTCGCGATAGCGGACCACTTCCAGAAATGTCACCGCCATAAGCGAGGCGGTCAGCGTCAGCGCCGGCCACGTCCAGTGGTCGTAGAGCGCGCCGCCACTCAATCGCGGCGCCCAGGTTGCGGCGATGATCGCGGCGTTCCCCCCGTAGACGGCCAAGCCGAGCGGGACCGGCCAGCGCGCGACCATCATGCTGGAGAGTTCTTGAGTCGCCAGCAGCGACACCACCACCGCCAGCGGCAGCAGCCACGCGCCGGGAGTGTGCGCGCGAGCGTCGAGCCAGCACAGGCCCAGCAGCCCGGCGGAAAACACCACGCCCAGCAACAGCCTCCATCGCAGCATGATCGTACGCGCCGTGCCAAAGAGATGGGTGAGGAAGCTTCACATGATAGATGCCGGGGGGCACCTTGACGACTCGCGCACGACCCGCCACCTGTGTCGTAGGGGCACCCGGGAACAGGGATGCTGGACCGATTGCCGCCATGGAGTTGCGGATTTTCCCGTGCTTCTGCCAGGGGTGCGGAGGTCGAGCGCCCCTTTTCGCTGGGTGCTTCGAGCGTTATGATCGGCGGTTTCCGCACCCCTAGAACAGCCCTCCGATACCGGGAGACGTGAAGCAATCATGGCCAACGAAACCAACGTTACCTGGCACGAACATAGCGTGAGCCGTGAAGAACGCGAAAAGCTCAATGGCAATAAAGGGTGCGTGATCTGGTTTACTGGCTTGAGCGCCTGCGGCAAGAGCACGGTGTCGAACCTGGTCGACCACAAGCTGCACGCCCGGGGCGCCCACAGCTTCGTCCTCGACGGCGATAACGTGCGGCACGGTCTGAATGCTGGACCCGGCATGCTCAAGGAGCGGCACGGCGAAGAGTTCTCCAAGCGTTTTGGCCTGGGCTTCTCGGCGCAGGACCGCGAGGAAAACATCCGCCGCATTGGCGCCGTGGCCAAGCTTTTCGCCGAAGCCGGCACCATCGCCCTGACGGCATTCATCAGCCCGTATCGCCG
>CAMFLN010000851.1 GCA_945957305.1 uncultured Planctomycetaceae bacterium
CTTTGGGCGTGACCGTGGTGGCCGTTCTGGCGTTGCGCTCAATGGTGCGAGTCATTGCGACAGCGCGTCATCCGAGCCAGAACAGAGACACAGGAGCACCACTGGCTGAGCCAGTGCCGGCCCCCACAGCACGATTTCGCGCCGAGCTGGAAAAGAAGTCTGCCTCGGGTCGCAGCTTGCGGGATGAGGTCGTAGACATCGTTCGCGATGATCCGGCCGCTGCGGCCAACATCTTGCGCTCATGGATCGGAACCCCTCAATGATGAGCATGCCACCAGCCGACAACCTGCGCCAGGTGGCGATTCTGATTGCCACGCTCGACTCGGCGAGCGCCGACAGTTTGCTCGACCAAATGCCAGATTCGGAAGCCGCCGAAGTCCGGCGTTTGTTGCTCGAACTCGAAGATGTCGCCCTCGAGGAACAACAAGAAGTCTTCGCACAGTTCCTCGCGCTTGAACCGTCCGCTGCAAACGCAAGCGCGGCGGAATCCTCGGCCGGCGTCGAATTGTGTCTTTCGACCGCGGCAGAATCGGCGGAATTGCCAGATCTCCACTTGCCCGAAAAAACTGAACTCGTGTCGTCGGCAAATTGCTCCGCGTTCGCCTTTCTGGATGGCGTGCCTCGCTCACAACTCGCGAATTTCTTGGCCGCGGAGCGGTCGCAAACCATTGCGCTCGTGATATCGCAACTTCCCGAGGCGAACGCTATGGCCGTCCTTGCCGAGTTGCCCAAGGGTCTGCAGCGGGAAGTCACCCGGCGTTGGCTTGATCTGGGGTGCCCCGACCCGGAAGTGCTCACCGCCATCGCCCAAGAGATGCGCAAGCGGCTTTTTGCCAATCTTGCCGTGCAAATCGATCCTCCGGCAACGCGCCATGAGAGCGCAGCCCCCGGACCCGATGCCAAATTGCGGCGCCAGCTGTTGTCGCATTTAAATCAAAGTGCCACTCCGGCGCCGTCCTTGGACGCACCGTCCTTGGCGTTTGAAGATTTGGAATACCTCAGTGACGCGGGACTATCTTCACTACTGGACGCCACCGATCAAGCGACGCTGGTGCTCGCACTAGCAGGCGCCACGGAGTCCTTTAGCGAGCGCGTGGCCCGGCAGTTGCCGTCTGGCGAGGCGAAACAATTGCTTCGAGCGATCAATTCGCTCGGCCCCACGCGGCTGGCCGATATCGAGTTCGCCCAACAGCAACTGGCCGCAACAGCCCGACAATTACTGGCCGAGTGTGCAGCCGTCGTCGAGTCGCCCCTACCGTCTGGCCCGTTGGGATAGCAATCACTCGCCAAGTGCGCGCGGTTAACCGCTTATACCAGTTGTAACTTTCCGGATCTGCAATCCCTGTACGATTGATCAAGGCGCACGTATGCCGAAAGTGATTCGCGGACTCGGGCGCACCGAAGCGGCACCGTTTAATGTCGCCGACATGTCGTCCCAGGCAATGACGCTGCTTGACGAAGCGCGTGCCGAGTCGAACCGCATTCTGTCGCATGCCAAGGAAGAAGCGGTCGCGATCCGTACCCAAGCTGCAGAAGAAGGCCGCCGCGCTGCGGAAGATTCGATCGAGCAGCTCATTGAACAGCGGGTTGCTGAGCGCTGCGACCTTTTGCGACCGACGCTGGAGCGCAGCTTCGCCGAGTTCGAACGGGCCAGGCGCGATTGGCTCGCCCGCTGCGAAACTGGCGTCGTGCGGCTTGCCACGGCGATCGCGCGGCGTATTATGCGCCGCGAATTGACCGTGCAGCCCGAGATTCCGCTGGCGCTGGTGCGCGAAGCATTGCAATTGGCCGCAGGATCGTCGCGGATGCGCTTGTTGATGAATCCGGCCGATTTGCAGGTCGTGGGAAAACAAGTGCAGAAACTCCTCGACGAGCACGCGGGCGTTGCCACCGCGGAGTTGATTGCCGAAGCGGGCGTCACGCCGGGAGGGTGCCGTGTGCAAACCGAACATGGTTCGATCGATCAACAATTCGAAGCTCAATTGGCGCGCATCGCCGAAGAACTAACCTGAAACCGCGAGACTTCGTTCCGATGCTCGACCTGGCCGATCAACTCGCAGACATCATTCCAACCGCAATGGTGGGCAGGCTGGTACGTACCGTCGGTACAACCGCGGCGGTCGCAGGCTTTCGCGCGCCGCTGGGCGCGACGGTCGAAATCGAGCGGCAAGGCGCGGCGCCGGTAACTGCCGAAGTGATCGGCTTTCGCGATGACCTGACGCTCGTAGCTCCACTTGGCGACCTACAGGGAGTACATCACGGCAGCCAGGTCCGTTTGCGCAGAACCCGCAACTGGGTCCGCGTCGGCCAGGCGCTCTTGGGACGCGTCGTGAATGCCCACGGTGTACCGATCGACGGTCGCCCACTGCCCGCCTTGGCGGATCGTGCGGCGATCGATTCCGCCGCGCCGCCGGCAGTCACGCGACCGCGGATCGCCGAGCCATTAACCGTCGGCGTGCGCGCAATCGACGGCTTGCTCACCTGCGGACGCGGGCAGCGCATGGGAATTTTTGCCGGCGCTGGCGTGGGCAAGAGTGTGTTGCTGGGCATGATGGCCCGCAACACTCAGGCCGACGTCAACGTGATTGGCTTGATTGGCGAGCGGGGAC
>CAMFLN010000852.1 GCA_945957305.1 uncultured Planctomycetaceae bacterium
CGAGCCGCGCCGACAGGAACTATTCGCTCTACGCGCCGGCCTGGTCGATGAAGCGGTCGCCGAGCTGCCTGCGACGAACCTCGACCTGATCGGTGATGCCCCCGGCAACTCGCGGCGCTGGCTGATCTTGGCGGCCCTGGGTGCTGTGATCGTCGCAGTCGTTGTCGTCGTCATCGCCGCGGCCGGAAGGTTTTTCGATTCCAAGTTCGATCGGCCGCCTGAGGTCGAGGGCCCCGCAGGGTCGATTCTCGGCGCGCTCGTCAGCGAACAGCGTCAACAAAAGCATCTCGTCGGGCTCGCCGCCATGGTCACCGTCGATGGCCAGGTTCGGGCTACTGCCGCCAGTGGCGAACGAAAGAAAGGGAGCGGCGTGGCGGTCGGAATCGGCGATCGCTGGCACCTGGGAGGTGTTACGCAGACGATCAATGCCACGATGATCGCCCGCCTGGTCGAAGCAGGACGCATGCACTGGACCGACACGGTGGGGGACATTTTTTCCGACGTCACGGTCCACGAGGATTGGCGCCCTGTCACGCTGCGGCAACTGCTGACAGACACAGCCGGCGCGCCGGCGAATTTTCCCGCCCACGTCTTGCGGCAACGCCCACCATTGGGGCCGGAATGCACGCAAGCTCGCCGAAACGCCGTGCTCGAAGTGATCGCCGACAAGAAAATCGGGGATCCTGACCATCCCTTTGCCTCGAACGTCGGCCACACCATGGCAGCAGCGATGGCCGAGCAGGTGACCGGCGAGAATTGGGAAACTCTCATCAAGCGCGAGGTCTTCGAACCACTGGGAATTACAGACGCCGGTTTTGGCCCGCCTGCCAGTTCTGACGAATCGCTCGAACAACCGCGCGGACATCGACGCGCACTCCTCGGAAAGATGGCCGCGGATGACAAAGCCGACAACACGCTCATCATGGCTCCCTCGGGCGGGGTTCACATGACGCTGCGCGATCTGTGCACTTTCGCCAATGAGCATCTGCAGGGAGAGTTGGGCTCGGGCAAGTTGCTGGCGCACGACACCTACCAATTGCTGCACACGCCGGAATGGGGATCGCATGGGTTTGGGTGGATCAAAAGACAGCCGTCGGCAAAGACTCTGCCGATGATGTACTGGACCTACGGTTCGAACACACTGTGGTACGCCTTTGTCGCTTTTCTTCCCGGGACAAAAGCCGTGATTGCTGTCACGGCCAACGACGGCGATCTCGAACAAGCCGGTCAAGCGGCCTTGGAAATCGTGAACGCAGGGGAGAGGATTTCGTCGCCAAACAGTGAGACGTCCCCGTGAGTGCCGAATGGCTGCCCCCCGATGCTATTAGCAAGCTATTGATCGACGCTTCGCATTGCAGCTCTCGCGGCAATTAACTATTGCTCAGCGTCCGCCGCGGCGGGACAATAATCGCTGCGAGCCCGGAATTGCATTCTCGCGATTCGATCAGACCGGCATCACGTCACCCTTCTTCGCGGAGACAGGCTATGCCCACGACCTTGCACAATCCTACGGCGCAACGTTCGACACGACGCGTGTCCCCCTCAATCGTCGATCCGGCGACCGCGGATCGCTTTACACTCGAGCAAGAATTGCAACCGTTCGGAGCGTGGGTAGGAAAACCGATATGGGTACCGCCAAAGAGCGCGAGCAAGTCACTCGCCGAAACGATGGTGCGCAGCACGCGCCCCTTTGCCTCGCGTGACAGCCGCTGGGCGACGGTCATCGAGAAGCATCGGAATGATTTCACCCAGGTGCGCGAGTTCGATCTGTTCGAGGCTTCGATTCGCCTGCCGAAGGGACGATTCTTCGTCACCGTGACCGAGGAAAAGGATTTCGACAAGATCACCGACACAATTCCGCGCTGCGTGCAAACCCGGCTCGACGAATTTCAGAGCAGTCAGGCCAAGCAAGATGGCGCCAAGGTTTACTATCTAAAGCCGCTGTGCGTGGAACTGGGGGATGAGCTGATTCTGACTTCGCGCGAAGACTTGACCGCCGCGATCGCCAAGGTCCAAGACGAAGTATTTGCGGAGTACAGGCGCCAGGCCATTTACCGCCGACCTTGGCAAGCCCTGGTCGCGGCCGCCAACCTGGGCCTGGCGCTGCCGCGCGGCGTGGTGAAGTATGCCGTGGACCGTAAGCAGCGGGCGATCGACGCGATGCAAGCCCACTTGGAATTCGAACGCCGCAAGCTGGCCCTGCGCACGGCCAACGCCCATCGCAGATTTCGCACCGACGGCTGTAGCTTCGACGAAGTGCTCGATCTGACCAACCCGCTCAAACGCACCGCCGTGATTGAACAATACTGCATCGAGCAAGAGTTGTCGCAAGTCAAGCGCGACCAATTGCTGCGCATGGCGGCCGGAACCGTGCCCTGGTTCGTCGCCCTCTCGCTGACTGTGTCCTACCTGGCCACCGTGACGGTCACCGTGACGACACCGCCGGTCGTGGTCTGCGATCCGGTCTTTGTTGCCGAGCTACCCGGCTCGGGCGGCGAGGTGCTCAAGATCGGTCACTTCGACGAATAGGGGGGCGTAACGCACGTCGAAATCTGAGGCGTGCGCAGTGGATCGACTGGGTGTCGTCCACTGTCGGACTACTACAG
>CAMFLN010000853.1 GCA_945957305.1 uncultured Planctomycetaceae bacterium
AAACGGGTGAGAACGCGTTGCCGGACGAAAAGCTCAGCGCAACCGTGTTGACGAAGAAGTGAGTCAACCAAGCGTGCTTTAGCCGGTAATGGGCCAATGTCAGGTTGCGCCGCCTTCGCTCTTGTTGATTCAGCTGGTAAAACTCCGGCCTATGGTGCGACCACGCATGCGCGCAGAAGGCGATAGCCGACCTGTCTCGACAAGCAAAGCACGCCGCGTGCCACGCGGCCGTGGGTCCGTGGTGCAGATCATGTTGGTCAGTGGCGTCCTCGCCGCAACTTGTGGGTGCGGGCCGAGTACAGCCACGGCACCGGCCCCGAGCGAATTACCCGACTCGCTGGAATCACTTGGATTGTACGAGCAGCCGCTGGTCGATCTCGTGCCGGCTGCAGGTGTCGTGCGCTACGAAATTAATTCCAGCTCATTTGTTGACTATGCGCAAAGTGATTTTGTCGTCAAACTTCCGCCGGGCACGTCGGCGACGTATGCTCCCGTCGGCGCACTAGAGTTTCCCATCGGAACGATCCTAGCTCAGACCCTTACTTACCCCGACGGCGCCGGTACCGGACAGCCCCGTCGGGTCGAGACTCGCGTACTGCTGCGGCGCGAGGATAAATGGATCGGGCTACCATATGTTTGGGACGAAAGTCAGAACGAAGCACGACTGGAACTTGTCGGCGCCCGTGTAAACGTTTTCCGTCGACACACGGGCGGAAGTCTGCGCGAGCAGCGCCACGTAGTGCCGAATTTCAACGACTGCAAGCGCTGCCATCGGATCGGCGACGCCGTAACCCCCTTGGCCACTACGGCCCGACAGCTAAATCGCTCTTCGTCGGCCGCGCCGCAGCGAGACAACCAGCTGGCGTTCTGGGAGAGCGCCGGTTTGTTAACGGGATTACCGGCGGCCGATGAGGTTTCACGCCTGGCTCAGTGGGACGCCACCGACTCCGGCACCCTATCCGACCGAGCGCGTGCCTGGTTGGAGGCCAATTGCGCCCACTGCCACAACCCGCAAGGAACGGCGCGCAACTCCGGGCTGTACCTGTCGGCAGCGGTCGAAAGTCCGACGTTCATCGGCGTTTTAAAAAGTCCGGTAGCTGCCGGGCGAGGCTCGGTGGGATTGCAATTTGACATTTTGCCAGGGCAGCCGAATGCCTCCATCTTGTTACGTCGAGTGCAATCGACGGAACCGGGAATCATGATGCCGGAGTTCGGCCGTACACAAGAAGACGAGGAAGGAGTCGCGTTGCTACGTGCATGGATTGAGACCATGCCACCGGTTGACATGGCAACGTTTGCGGCAGGAACCGTGGGACTGCTCAACGAGTTGTCGCAGTCTGACCTTGCCGTCTGGGCCGCTGATGCGATAGCTCACGGCGATGCCGTGCGGGGAGAACGGATATTCGTCCGCCAGGAGCTCAACTGCACCAAATGTCATGCCGTGCGAGGCCGCGGCGCGAACATCGGACCCGACCTTGCGAAGCTCGCGGATCGAGCCACGCCGGAGCATCTTGTTGAATCAATCCTGCTGCCGGCCAAGGTCGTCCGAGACGACTATCGCATGGTAACGCTGGAGACGACGAGCGGGCAAGTCATGATTGGCGTTCTGATTAACGAAGATCCCAGTCAAATCACGCTGCGCGACCCCTACCGCGGTGACACGCAGGTTTCCAAGACCGAGATCGTTGAACGAATTGAAGGTGGCACCCTCATGCCAGCGAATGTTGTCAGTATCCTACGCCGGGAAGAGTTCCTCGACCTGGTGCGCTACCTGCACGACCTGAACCTGTCGCCTGGTGCGCAGCCGAGCGACGGTCTTTCCGGACCTTGAGATGGAGCTACCGTCTCCTGTAGCGAGGTCTACTTGTGGAGAGATCTCCCGCCATGACTACAATTCTGGTCCTTTCACCTCTTCCGGGCCCTGTCGTGACACAATGGTTGGTCGCGCGCATGGGGCGCTGCGATGCCCAGATCCGCAGCATTCTAGATCTTCCCCAAGGACTAACTCCTGAAACGCTCGTGGACGTGGACATTATTTTGGGAGATTACACCTTTCAACGGCCAATTGACGATGTGCTGCTTACCACCGCGCCTCGACTCCGATTCATCCAACAACCGAGCGTCGGATATCAACATATTGACCTGGCGGCCTGCGCTCGACGTGGCGTGACGGTTGCAAATACGCCGGGCGTCAACGACGCCACCGTGGCCGAGCATACAATCATGCTGGCACTCATGCTTTTGCGCCGCGCGGCTTTTGCCCACGAGCGCACCAGCCGTGGCCAGTGGCCGCAGCAAGAGCTGATGTGGGAACTGGGGATTCGCGAGTTAGCCGGCAAGACGTTTGGCATCATCGGCATGGGGCGCATCGGCCGGGAACTTGCCCGCCGCCTGACCGTCTTCGAGACGCGCTCGATCTATTTCGATCTGTTGCGTCTGCCACCGGAAACCGAGAAGGATTTGCGTCTCAGCTACAAGCCGCTGGACCATCTGCTTCGCTTGGCCGATGTGATCAGCCTGCATGTACCACTGACACATGAGACTCGCGGTCTGATCAGCGAGCAAAAGATCGTGCTGATGAAGTTCGACTCTGTTTTCATTAACGT
>CAMFLN010000854.1 GCA_945957305.1 uncultured Planctomycetaceae bacterium
GGCTCTGCAGGCAAAAGTCGGCGCCCTGGAAGTAAATCTCAAAATTGCCCAGCGCGACAGCGAGCGGCTGGCTGGCGCGGGGGACGTGGTCAGCGCGCAGGAACGGGACCATCAGCAACTCGTCGTCGAACAAGCAAAGGCGGAGCTAAGTAGTTCACAAGCGCAGTTGGCCAAGCTGCAGGCCGGTCGCGAAACGCACGAGCGGGAAGCCCAAGCAAAGCTGCGCACGGCGCGGGCGAATTTCGCCCGCTTGCAAACGGCGTCTCAACTCGATTCGCTGGATAAGGCGGTCGCCACCGCCGAACAGAAACTCGAATTGGCGATCGTACGTGCGCCGCGTGATGGACACGTGTTGCGTATCGTGACACGCGTCGGCGAGATGATCGGTCCCCGGCCGCTTTTGAAGTTTGGCGACACGGACCACATGGGAGTGACGGCCGAGATTTATGAAACCGACGTGTACCTTGTGCAACGAGGCCAAAAGGCGACGGTTACCAGCAATGCCTTGCCGGCCCCTCTGACGGGCACGGTCGAGAGCATCGGCCGTTCGGTCGCCAAGAATGACGTCATGAGCCTCGATCCCACGGCGGCAGCTGATGCACGCGTCGTACTGGCCACGATTCGCCTGGATGACAGCGCCGAGGCGTCCGAGCTGGTCGATCTCCAGGTGGATGTGATTATCAACACGGCTGGGCCTGGCGACGCCGCCCAAGCCAGCAACAATTCACCTGCACCGTGATGAACAGCCTGCTGAGTGATGCAGCGGCGAACGTGTCTGCTAACATGCCGATCGACGCGCTTCTGAATGGGCCCGGCGTATGAAGACGCAGCTGGCCTGGTTAAATCTGTTGCATCAGAAGACGCGCACTTTGGTGGCGGTCGCAGGCGTCTCATTCGCCGTCGTTTTGGTGTTGCTGCAACTAGGCTTTCTCGCGGCGGTACACACGACGGCAACGCTCGTCTACGATCAGCTTGATTTTGATATCCTGCTCGCCTCGCGCCAGTATCTGTACCTGGCCAAGTCGGGCACCATCAAGCGGGTACGCCTGGTACAAGCCAATGCAGTCCCGGGTGTCGTCGGCACCGGGGCCCTCGATATCGGCTTTCAGCTGTGGCGCAATGGCGACACCGGCCAACGCCGCGGCATCATGATTTACGCGATAGATCCTTCCGGGCATGTTTTTAAACACCAGGAAATCAGCCAGCTGCAGCAGCGGCTCGAAACGCCTGATACGGTGCTGATCGACAGCATGACCCGCAAGGAGTTCGGGCCGCTCGACGAGGGGATCGTAACCGAAGTTGGCCGGCATCGCGTGCAAATTGCCGGTGTGTACACGCTGGGAAACGGTTTTGGCGCCGATGGCGACATGCTGACCAGCGACGCAACTTTTCGCCGCTAGCTCCCCTATCGCCTGCCGACTGAGACCAGCCTGGGCCTGGTAAGAATCGCCGCGGACGCGGACCCCAACAAGGTCGCGGCCGAATTGCGCCGAGTATTGCCGCAGGATGTGCAGGTGATCACGCGCGCCGAGCTGAATGCCCACGAGCGGCATCATTGGATCGTCAAAACCTCGGTCGGAGTGATCTTTGGTTTCGGCGTCTTCGTCGCTGTGTTGGTCGGCACCGCGATCGTGTACCAGGTTCTGTCCAGCGACATTGCCACGCACCTGCCCGAATATGCGACGCTTAAGGCGATGGGCTATCCGCGCCGTTACCTGTCGAGGCTCGTGCTGCAACAAGCCTGGATTCTTTCCGTGGCCGGCTTTATTCCCGGCTTATTGCTGGCCGGACTGCTGTATCAAATCACGGAGCGGATGGCGCACATTCCCGTCGAAATGACCGTCGGCCGGTCTCTGATCGTGCTGGCGATGTCAATCGTCATGTGCTCGATCTCGGGCCTGGCCTCGCTGGCCAAGGTGCACTCGGCCGACCCAGCGGATTTGTTCTAAGGCTCACTCTGCCGCCAGGACTCTGCGCCAGGGCCCGACTCGTCGTTGGCCACGGTTCCGGTAGAATACAGGGTTGCGTCGTAGGCTCCTGGGTTCAGGGAAGGAATCGTGCTGTGGAATTTCGACTTGTCAGTCCCTTCCAGCCGGCTGGGGATCAGCCGCAGGCCATTGCCACGCTCACGGCCGGAATTCAGGAAGGCCGCAAACAGCAAGTTTTGATGGGGGTCACCGGCTCGGGCAAGACGTTCACGATGGCCAATGTCATCAAGAACATTCAAAAGCCGACCCTGGTGCTTTCGCACAACAAGACGCTGGCCGCGCAACTGTACAGTGAATTCAAGGATTTTTTCCCCTACAACGCCGTCCATTACTTCGTCAGCTATTACGACTACTACCAACCCGAGGCGTACATTCCGCAGCGGGATATTTACATCGAGAAGGACGCCTCGATCAATCAAGAGATCGACCGCCTGCGGCTGGCCTCGACCAGCGCCCTGGTCAGCCGTCGCGACGTGGTGATCGTGGCCAGCGTGTCCTGTATTTATGGTTTGGGCTCACCGGCCGACTATCGCGCCATGGTGGTCGGGCTGCGGCGCGGCCAGCAGACCGATCGCGACGAAATGTTGCGCAAACTGATCGACGTGCAGTACGAGCG
>CAMFLN010000855.1 GCA_945957305.1 uncultured Planctomycetaceae bacterium
GCTCGCGGGTTACCCCAGCGAATTGCAGGTCGTCGGCGCGGTCGACTCTTTTCGCTTTGCGCCGCACGATCGCGTGTTCGTCGCGATCTGCGAGCCACGCGTGAAAAAGCAGATCGTCGAAAAGCTCAAAGGCCGCGCTGAGTTCGCCACCATCATTCACCCGCGCGCTATCATGGGCGTCGGCTGCAAGATCGGCGCAGGATCGATCCTCTGCCCTGACGTCGTGCTCACGACGAATGTCACCATTGGCGATCACGTCCACTTGAATCTCAAGGTTACGGTCGGCCACGATTCCAGCGTCGGCTCGTACTCGACGCTCAATAGCCACGTCGACATCACGGGCGCCGTCGTCGTCGAGGAAGCGGTCTTCATGGGTTCGCACGCGGTGGTTTTACCGCGAGGGCACGTGGGAGCCAACTCTCGCGTGGGCGCCGGCAGTGTCGTGCTGCGGCATGTCTCGGCGGGCGACACGGTTCTCGGCGTGCCGGCACAAAGGGTTTAGCGTGCGCCGACTTCGCCCTCTGCTCATCTTCGGCACCCGGCCCGAAGCCATTAAAATGGCTCCGGTCGTGCATGAATGCCTGCGCCGCGCGGACAGCATTGAGCCCATCGTTTGCTTGACCGGTCAGCACCGCGAAATGCTCGCCCAGGTGACCGACTACTTCGGGTTGAGCGCGGATCTGGACCTGGCTTTGATGCAGCCCAACCAGACGCTGGCGGAATTGACGGCGCGCTGCTTCCAGGGAATTGACAGTGCCCTGGCCCGCTTTAATCCGGACTGCGTTGTCGCGCAGGGAGACACGACCACGGTGATGGTCGCGGCGCTGGCGGCTTTCTATCGCCGGCTGCCGTTCGTGCATGTCGAGGCGGGCTTGCGCACCGGCAATCTGCAAGCTCCCTGGCCCGAGGAGATGAACCGCCGCGTGGCCAGCATCGTCACGACGGTGCATTGTGCCCCGACAACGCGATCGGCTGACAACCTGCGTGCCGAACATGTTCCCGAACAGCAAATCTTTGTCACCGGAAACACGGTGATCGATGCCCTATTGTGGGCGGTCGAGCGGGAACGGGCCGGCGCCGCGCGGTGGCAGGACAAGTACGCCCGGCTCGGCAACGGTCGGGTGGTGCTGATCACGGGGCACCGCCGCGAAAACTTCGGCCAAGGCTTTCAAGACATTTGCCGAGCAATTGCCACGCTGGCCGACCAGTTTCCGGACGTGCAGTTCCTCTATCCGGTACATTTGAACCCCAACGTGCAGGAACCGGTCCGCGCCCTGCTGGGGAACAAGCCTAACGTACACTTGACGGAACCCGCGCCGTACCCCGAGTTCGTGTGGCTGATGGATCGCAGCACCCTCATTCTTACGGACTCGGGCGGGGTCCAAGAGGAGGCGCCCTCGCTGCACAAGCCGATCCTGGTGATGCGTGAAACCACGGAACGCCCCGAGGCGCTCGACGCCGGCGCGGTCGAGTTGGTCGGCACGAACGTCGAGCGGATTGTGGAGTCGGTCAGTCGGCTGCTAACCGACAAGCAGGAATACGCTCGGCGGCAATTGGATGTGAACCCCTATGGCGACGGCCAGGCGGCGCGCCGCATTGTCGATATCATGCTCCAGCAAGGTTGGAATCAATGAGTGCAGAAGAGAGTCGTGCCTCGCGGAGCGGCCGCAGGTTCGCCCCCGGCGAATCGACGGTATGCGTATTGGGCCTGGGCTACATCGGCCTCCCCACGGCCAGCATTTTGGCCAACAAGGGATACCAGGTTTTCGGCGTCGATGTGCGGCCCGACGTGGTCGAGACGATCAATCGCGGCCAGATTCACATCGAGGAACCCGACCTCGACATCCTTGTCCGTTCGGCGGTCAATAGCGGTCAATTACGCGCCGGCTTAGAACCACAGCCGGCCGATATTTTCATTATCTGCGTGCCGACGCCGATCAACGCCGACCATTCGCCCGACCTTTCCTTCGTCGAGCAGGCGGCGCGTGCCGTACGGCCGCACGTCCGCGCCGGCAACCTGATCATTCTGGAATCGACCAGCCCACCGCTGACGACGGACGATATCGTCTTGAAGTATGCAGTACCGGATGGATTAGAACCGGGACGCGACGTCTTCGTCGCGCATTGCCCCGAGCGTGTGTTGCCGGGTCGGATCCTGCTCGAAGCCGTGCAAAACGACCGCGTGGTCGGCGGGATCACTCCGCACTGCGCACGTGTGACAAAAGAGTTCTACGAAACGTTCGTCAACGGCGAGGTTCTCGCCACCAGCGCCAAGACAGCGGAAGTCACCAAGCTGGTCGAGAACGCGTACCGCGACGTGAACATCGCATTTGCCAACGAGCTCTCGATCCTTGCCGAACAGTTGGAGATCGATCCCTGGGAATTGATCTCGCTGGCGAACCGCCATCCGCGCGTCAACATCCTGTCCCCCGGCCCCGGCGTCGGCGGGCATTGCATCAGCGTTGACCCATGGTTTCTGGTGCACGCCGCACCGCAATACACGCCGCTGATCCGCACTGCGCGCGAGGTCAACGACGCCAAGCCCCATCACGTGGTCGAGCACGTGGCAAAGCTCGCCCGCCAGTTCCATGCCCCGAAG
>CAMFLN010000856.1 GCA_945957305.1 uncultured Planctomycetaceae bacterium
GTCTCGGAAATATCGCCGCTAGCGTCGGGAGAGATGCCCAGCACCGGCCCATTCTTGGCGCTGGGGACGACGACCAACCCCTCGGCAGCTACCGGCGACGCGACGAACCGTAGCGTGGGGTTGTAGCGCCCCTTGGGATTTAATCCGCCGCAGCGCCACAGTTCCGCGCCATCACCCAAGCGATGAGCCACCACATAATCGCATCCATGTGTCAGCAGGAATTCGTGTCCGCTGTCGCGGTAGATAACTGGCGAGGCATACGAATGTTCGCATTCAGCGGTGGCGTCGCTGGGACGGTTCTGCTTCCAGATTTCGGCGCCCGTCGTCTTGTCGAGGCACACGACCAGGGCCGCGGCGGAGTGGAGCAACTGTAAATACAGTCGGTCGCCGTCGAGCACCGGAGTCGAGGTCATGCCGAACTGGATTTGGAACTTGCCGTAGCGCTCCTGGAGATTGAATTTCCACGCCTCCTGGCCGGCGAAGTCGTAGCACGCCAGGTCTCCCGTGCCCATCAACGTCCACACATGTTTGCCATCAGTGCAGGGAGAGGGGGATGCCGAATTCCCTTCGTCGCCACGGACTTCCTGGTCCCCTGTGGCAACGACACGCTCCCACAGCGGTTGGCCCTTCGTATCGGCCGCGATCAGGACCAGGTCGCGACCTTTGGCACTGGTGAGAAAGACGTGATCTTCCCACACGACGGGCGTGGCGCCGGCCGGCCCTGGCAAGGGCATCCGCCAAACAATGTTTTCCGTAGCGCTCCAGGTCGTGGGCAGACCTGTCTCTTGGCTGGTACCGTCCTCGCGCGGCCCGCGCCATTGCGGCCAGTTTTCACCTTGCGCGATCGCCGGCACGAGCAGAGGACAGAAAACGAGGAAAGCGACACCGCGAAGGATTGGTTTCAACATGCCGGCAGGATCCGCAGGGTGGGCCAAGAAAGGGACCTTTTTGTTGTCGCCCAAGGAACGCGCCGGGTCAAGGAGGAGCCGTAGGCAGTAGTCGGTAGGCAGTAGTCGGTAAATGCTGCTGTCTTTTTTACTGACTACCAGCTACCAACTACTGACGACCGCCCGCCCTTCCCGCCGGCAGTGCGCTCGGGTTGATCGTGGCGGGCACGATTGTCAGGCGGTCGAAGTCCGCTACACCGGTGGCGCCACCAAGACCGATGACCACCAGCAGCAGTTCTGTTTTAGCCGGGACCACGACGCGTGTGGCTTCGCTGCCCCAGGGTTGCGTGCCGGCCCAGGGGCCGAGCATCGCCTGGCCAATCTCGGCATCGTCCGCATCGTAAAAATACAAACGCACCGCGGGGCGTTCCGCCAGGCTTTGACCCGGCGCCACGCCGCGCAGTGCGACTTCGACTGCCACATCAAGCGCACGCACGTCGCGGCCATTGAGTTTGAAATGCTGCTGCGCAAGCGCCGACCGCCCGGGCACGTCGTTCGCGAACCGGAGGTAGCGTCGCCCTTCCGGCGCGCCGGAATCCGTGACGACGTGCCCCTGCTGCAAGTAATACCAGTCCGCCGGGCGCGCGGGATCTTGTTCGGCCAATTCTTCGAAGCTGCCGTTGACGACCAGCGAGTCGTCGCTGGTGGCCGGTTCCGCGCCGCGGGCGCACGTTGCCGCGACCAGGCAGAATGCCGTGACGATTCCCGCTTTGAGCGTTCGCGTAGTTCGCATCGGTAGAATGAGTCTCGCGCGCCGCAGAGGTCGTGGCGGCTCGTTCGTCAGCACGGCAAGGGCGCAATACCGTCACAGCCCTCCTAAGCTTAACACGGAAGACGACCTACATTTTCGCTAGGACCAAAAACTGACGCCGTAGCGGAATCGGGCATGTTGCGGGGCGAAAATACACTCGGAGCAGCAGGACGCGGATCGTTACGCGGATTATGCGCATTGCGCCGCGGTGCGATTCTGCGTGCTCTCTTCATTTTCATCGCCGCAGTAAATGCCGGCGGCCGCTGTCGAGGAGACGCCCAGGAATCGGCCGCGGCACGCGCGGAACTCGAGCGCCACGGAGCCATCGTCGAGACGATCCGTCAGGACAAGGGCGAAGAATTCCTGGCCGTGCGATTTACTGGTGCCGACGCCGAACTGGCGCTGCTGCCTGCGCTGGCTCGACATGACGCGGAGTCGTGTCACAGACGCCGGCCTGGCTCACGTCGCAAAACTCGCCGAGCTCGAAACACTGTATCTGGGCGAGACGCGCGTCGGTGATGAGGGTATAGCCCAGTTGACCAAACTCACGCACTTGCGCGGGCTCTATCTGCCAGGAGCGCAAGTGACCTCGACCGCCCTGGAATCGATCGCCGGGCTGTCGCAACTCGAATGGTTGAATCTCTCCTTCACGCGCGTCGACTCCGCGGGACTGAATCATCTGCAGCAGTGTCCCCAGCTGGCGGGCTTGTGGCTCTCGCACACAGCAATCGACGACGAGGGGGCCCGGGAGATTGGCAAGCTGCGCAACCTCAAAAGCCTGAAGCTGACCAGCACTCGGCTGACGGACCGTGGGGTGACTAGCCTGGCGCCGCTGACCGCCCTGAGCAGTCTTTGGCTGAGCAGTACCGAAACAGGGGATGCGGGAATTGAATCGTTAGC
>CAMFLN010000857.1 GCA_945957305.1 uncultured Planctomycetaceae bacterium
GCACAGCATGATGGGTCGGCTGCTCGTTCAAGCGATGAATCGGCATGACCGGAAACAATTGCTTGATGGCCCAACTGTCAGGCATCGATTGAAACAGCGAGAAATTGCAGAAATACGTTTCGCTCAACAGCGCATCGAGCCCTTGCAAATCCTCGGGCACAAAATCGAGCGTGCGCACCAAGCGCTGCATCTTGCGACAAATCGCCCAGTACAGATTCTCGGCCAGGCTGCGCTGGCCGATGGGCAAGTAACCGCCGGTGAACAAGCTCATGGCCATTTCGAGCGCTTGCTGCGCGTCGTGATAGCTCTCAAGCAAATTCCGCGCATTCAGATTGTTCAGGGCGCCATACAGGTCGATGATCGGCTGCTCGGCGTCGGCTGGCGGTTCATTGGGAACTTCGCTTTCGCCCAAGCCGGACACGCCCAGCACGTTGAAGACCAGCGCGCTGTGATAGGCCACGATGGCGCGGCCACTTTCGGAGACGATCGTGGGATGCGGGACGCCAGCGTCGTCGCAGACACTTTGAATGTGGTAGACGACGTCATTGGCATACTCTTGCAGCGAGTAGTTCACGCTCGATTCGAAATTGGTTTGCGAGCCGTCGTAATCCACCCCCAGGCCACCGCCGACGTCCAGGTATTCCAGGCCAGCGCCGCGGCTGTACAGCTCGGTATAAACGCGGGCCGCTTCGTTCAACGCCTGCTTGATGTGGCGAATGTTGGGAATCTGGCTCCCCAGGTGGAAGTGCAGCAGCTTGAAGCAATCCTGCATGCCGTTCTGCTTCAGTTCTTCGAGAGCGCGCAGGATTTCGGTCACCGTCAGCCCGAACTTGGAACGGAATCCGCCCGAGCCTTGCCATCGCCCTCCGGCCTTGGCGGCGAGCTTGACCCGCATGCCGATTTGCGGCCGGACGCCGACCTTCTTGGCGTATTCCAGGATCAACTGCAGCTCGGTGTACTTTTCGACGACCGGGATCACCCGCCGCCCGATCTTCTGCGCGAGCATCGCCATCTCGATGAACTCGGCGTCCTTGAAGCCGTTGCAGATGATCGGCGTCTCGTTCGAGGCCAGGGCCGCCACGGCCAGCAGCTCGGGCTTGGAACCCGCTTCGAGCCCGAAATTAAATGGCTTGCCGAAGTTCAGCACTTCTTCGACAACCTGCCGTTGCTGGTTGACCTTGATTGGGTAAACACAGAAATAGTTCCCCTTGAACTGGTGATCGCGCATGGCCTGGGAAAAGGCCGAGTGGATCTCGCTCAAGCGGTGCTTCAAAACGTCGGCAAATCGCACCAGGATGGGCAGATCGATGCCGCGGAGCTGTAGCGAATCGATCAGTTCTTTCAGGTCGATCGAGCGTTCTGGATCCTTGGTGGGGTGCGCGTGCAGGTGCCCCGACTTGTCGATGGAAAAGTAGCCCGCTCCCCAGCGTCCGACCTCATACAATTCCGCGGCGTCGGACACGGTCCACGGCTTCACCTGCTGATCGAGCATCGGCGCTTGGCTCCCGACTGAGAAATCGACACGAATACGTTATCTTATACGACTTTGCCCCAGCGTCGAGCGAGATTACGGGGAGTTCGGTTCTGGGCGGCAGTCCAACTTGAAGCACCTACGGCGGCGCGCCAGGGCAAAACGTGGCGGGCTTGAGTTTTGGCGGCCGGGGCAAGAGCGCCCCCGAGCGTGTTTCCTTTCGCAACCAGGAGTTGCTGTGACAACGATTCGATGGCTCGAAAGTCCGGCTGCTAGTGCTCTGTATATGGCTGCCGTGGCAGCGGCGGGACGTCCGGCCGCGAACCGTGAAGTGACCGAGGCCCTCGGCGCGCCAGCGAGCGCACTGGGCGAAAAATTGACCTCCGCCGGCGTCGAGCCTGCGTCGATTTGGCCATACTTGATTCCGCTCGCGGCCTCGGTGGCTGAACCGCATGATCTGGTGCGCCGCACTCTCGTCGCTGCCGGACGCCCGACGCCCGACCAGGCGACGATCGACGAGCTTGCCGCGGCGATTTCTGACATGATCGCCGCTGTTTCGACCGTGATGCCAACCGCCGCCCAGGAACTGTCGCTGCGCGCAGGCCCGCTGCGCGAGCAGTGGGAAGCTCGCGGCCCAGGGCTGCTGGCCGCCGTCGGGCGCTCGACGGAGCGGGCACTGCTGGTTGACACTGCTGACGTGCTGGTCGTCTATCCGGCGAGCGGTGGTGGCGGCGCGGCGTATTCGCCCCAGGCAACCATCGCGATCGAGGGGGTGCTGGCCAATCCCTTGCCGCAGCTTCCCGAGGTCGTGCGCCTGGCTTGGCTCCTAGCGAGTCTCGGGCTGGAAAGACAGCCCAGCGACGAGCCGATCGCCGCCGAACGCTGGGCCTGGCTGGGCCAACTAGCGTTGGTGCCCGCAGTGCTCGCCGCGGCCGAGCACGTCGAGCTGGCGCGCTGTGACAAGGAGACGTTGCAGTTGTCGCTGGTCGCGTGGGGCCTGACGGACAGCGGCGCGGACGACCAGGCTGCTCAGTTAGCTTCGATTCTGGACACCTGGTGGAAGATCTATCGCCTGGCCCCCGCCCCGTGGCCGGCGGCTTTGTTGGCCATCGATCGTATCAGCAA
>CAMFLN010000858.1 GCA_945957305.1 uncultured Planctomycetaceae bacterium
AATTGCCGTGCCAGTTGCCTACACGATTAAAGGGGTCAAAGGCCTGGCCTTTGCCTGCCGCGGTCAATGTGCCCCACATCGGCTCGCTGGATCGGTAGATATTGAAGTCGCCGGCATAAATGACGTCGTTTCCTGGCAGGCTCGCGGCATCAGCGCGCAAGGTTTGCGCCTCGACGTTGCGGCGATTTGCATCGGCTGTGGTATCGCTGGCCTTGTAATGATCGTTGTAGAGAAAAATGTCGGCCGATGAATCATAACCCACGGGCCGGATCTCGTAGCGTAGCGCTTGCCGCGCCATGCCCGAACTGCTGAGCGTGCCGAGCGCTGCCTCGCCGATCAACTGCACAGTATGCGTGTTGTAAATCATTGTCTGCGTGCCGGCCCCCGTCGTGCCGCCGTTGACGTTGCTGCGGGCAAAGGTGCCGGCGCCGTAATGGGCATTCAAATTATTGAGAATCGTCTGCGTGTCACCACTTACCGAGTTCTGCTCTTGCAACAAGAGAACATCTATAGGCTTGCTGACACCGTTGGTCGTTTCGGCGCCGATGGCTTCGAAAATGGTTTCCAGCGCCGACGCGTTGTTTACGCCTGCGGTGTTGTATTCGACCACACGCAATTGTGCGTGGGCCCCAGTGGGTCCCGCCAAGACAAATAGAAGAAACAGCAGTTTTTTCGACAATCCGGTCATGTAGTCCATCCTGGCGGTCAAAGATTGTTCTGATTCCAAAGGTGCGAGCCGTGACCGACCGTGCGCGCCGAGTGCCGGACCGCGGTTTGCCACGATTTCAACAGCTGCCCCGACGTCCATGTTCAGGGTGCCGCGGCGACGACTTCGCCGCCATTGCGCGTGCCGAGAGCGCGCCACAACTGTAGATCAATGCCGTCAGCGATCGTGCCGACGTGCCCGTCGCCATAACACACGTTGACGACCCCGGGATGGTCGCTGCGCGCGGCGATAATGGCATGCTCGCCCGGCGTATCGGCGATCGAACTGAAATTGCCACAGTCGAAATATTGCCAATTCGGCGGGGCCACGTGGTTGTACATCGTGCCGTCGTAGGCGGCGAACGGCCAGCCATTCGAATAGTCGTCCCCTTCGACCCAGCGCCCCGCGGACGTGAACGTGAACCCATCAACTACGGGTTTGTAGGTGATGCAGGCATTGAACATCTGGTCCACCGGCACCAGCGCGTCGCGGCGCCCCGGCATGGTGATGATGTCACCTCTGGCGGGCAACTCGGTGTCCTTGTTTCGCCCGCTCCCTTTAATCCTTTCGGAAAAGAACGCGGTGTTGGACAACCCATCAGTGAAGTCGGCGCCGCGCAGCGCCATTCCATATGTGAAGGCGCCGTTGCCCAAGCTTGTCTCATTGCGCACGCTGTTGTCCGTGGTGCTGACAGCGCCGCCATAGGGCGTGGCGCCGCCAAAGTTGTAGCGGTAATTGTTCTCCGAGATGACTTGCCCTGTGTTGCCGTCGCTGGGGCAGATAAAGAGCCCCTGCGCGATGTTGTATGCCTGATAGTTGATATTCACAGGTGAGCCACTGGCAGTCATCTGGTGCGATTGAGCGCGCTTGAAATCGATCAAGTCATAGATATTCTGCTGCTCCATGTACGGCAGCAGCCAAATGTGGACCGAGTAGAATCCCGTGGCCTGGTTGGCGGTCTGCGTAACGCTGTTGTAGTTCGTGTAATTTCCCGTCGGTCCGGAGCGGGGCTTGCCATTGACGCTCCAATCCGGGTATTTGCGCCCCTGAGGAAAGGCCTGTAACGCGCTTTCGTGGTTCGCCAGCGCAACGCCAATCTGCTTCAGGCTGTTGATGCATTGCGTGCGACGAGCCGCTTCGCGCGCCATCTGCACCGCAGGCAAGAGCAGGCCAATGAGAATGCCAATGATGGCAATCACGACCAGCAATTCGACAAGCGTGAACCCGATTCGACTCGGCGGATTTTCGCCGCGTCGACGTCCGGCTGCCTTCCTTGTGACGCTTGCCAACGCATTCCGAATTTGCATTGCGTAGCCTTTTCTCGATCTATAAAGCAAGCCTCGGGCCAAGCAGGGAGAGTTCGAAAACCACCTGCTTGGCCGAGGCGAGACGAGGTCCAACAAAAAAACTCTGCTAGTGCAAGGGCACTCTTAACCGCGGGCACCACGCTTGCGGCGGTAGGCGAAAACGGCAGCCAACGCCAACCCGCCCAGCGCGAACGTCGACGGTTCTGGCACCGCTGCGCTTTCGGCCGAGCCGATGCCAGCGCCGTAGGTGGCCAGCCAGTTACTGGCTACGAGAGCGATATCCTGACCGTTGAGGATGCCGTCACCATTGGCGTCGCCTGACAGGTAGGTGCCGGTGCTCAACCAACCGCTGGCGATCAAGGCGATGTCCTGGCCGTTGGCAATACCGTCGAAGTTCACATCACCAGCCACAAAGTGCGAAGCCTCGAGTCCGGTGTCGGCGATCCGCACAGAGCCCAATGAAAATCCTGCGTTGCCCACGTAAGACGTACTTGATCCCGACGGGCGGCTGGCGAACTGTGAGAGGACAAACGAACCGACACTGGTCGCGGGGGTGCCGGTCAAAATCGGCGCTTCCAAATAT
>CAMFLN010000859.1 GCA_945957305.1 uncultured Planctomycetaceae bacterium
GTTTCGTCCCATGCCAGGCCCCCGGCCGCTGCGCGCCCAGGTGTCACGGGCGCGCGGGGAGCAATCTCGAATGCGCTGCTGGCTAGCCTGTTGCTGATTGTCCTGACTGTGGTGGTTTACGCCCCGGTCGGCGAGGCAGGTTACATCTGGGACGACGATTCTTACGTCGCGGGAAATCTCACGCTCCGGACGACTGACGGACTGCGCCGCATCTGGCTGGAACCTGCTGCTACGCCGCAATACTATCCCTTGGTTCATACGACGTTTTGGATCGAGTATCATCTGTGGAACCTGTCGCCGCGTGGTTTTCATCTCGTCAATGTCGCGCTGCACGCTGCGAACGCGGTGCTGGTTTGGCGCTTGCTGTCGGTTTTGCGTGTGCCGGGCGCCTGGTGGGGGGCGGCGCTCTTCGCGGTCCATCCGGTGATGGTCGAGAGCGTGGCTTGGATCACCGAGCGTAAGAACGTCCTCAGTCTGGCCCTGGCATTGTGCTCTCTGCACGCTTATTTTCGCTTTGCGCCGCCTGACGAGGCGCCGGTTACCTCGCGCGCGGAGCCAGAGAGGCCGCAGTGGATGTCGTACGCCGCGGCGCTGCTGTTCTTCCTTGCAGCGCTGCTCAGCAAGACCGTGGTGGCGACTGTGCCCGCCGTAATCGTGGTCGTCTCCTGGTGGAAGCGGAGGCGCGTGGCGGTGCAGGATGTCCTGCCGCTGGCGCCGTTTTTTGCGCTCGGAATCAGCTGTGGACTATTCACGGCCTGGATGGAAAAGCATCATGTCGGCGCCGGGGGCGCGGAATGGAGCTTTTCCGTTATGGAGCGCGTTCTGATTTCCGGGCGTGTGTTGTGCTTTTATGCCGCGAAGCTGCTTTTTCCTTATCCGCTTTCCTTCTTTTATCCACGATTCTCGATCGATGCCGCCACGTGGTGGCAATACTTGTTTCCGCTTTCCGCGGTCGCTGTGATCGTGATGCTGTGGTGGCAGCGCACGCGCCTGGGGCGGGGGCCGCTTGCCGCGGTGCTCATCTTCGCGGGCGTACTGACGCCGGCCTTGGGTTTCGTTGATGTTTATCCGTTTCGGTTCTCGTTTGTCGCCGATCACTTTCAGTATCACGCCAGTATCGCCCTGTTAGCCTTGATCGCCGCGGCGGGCGTGGGCGCCTATGCACGTCTCGATCGAGTTGGTCGGAATGCATTGCTCGCCGCGTCGGTGGCCGTGCTGGGCATCCTATGCGTTATCACCTTTGAACGAGTAAAAATCTTTCAGAACGTCGAGAGCCTGTACCGGGACACCATCGCGAAGAATCCGGCTGGGCCGACCGCCTATGCCAACCTGGCGGTGTACCTCGAGTCGGTGGGCCGAGTCGAAGAAGCACTGCAACTAGCGCGCGACGCCGTGCGGCTCGGGCCGGACGAGGCTACGGCGCACAATACCCTGGGAATCTGCCTGGTGCGCTTGGCCGGTAAGCCGCCAGGCAACGCGGCGCTATTGACTGAGGGGATCGCACAGCTGCAAGAAGCGTTGCGGCTATTTCCCCAATACGCAGATGCTCACGTAAATCTGGGGCTCGCCTACCTGGCGTCGGGGAAATCCCCGAATGCCGTGCAGCAGTTCGAAGCTGCCTTGGAAAAGAACCCGCAGCATGCGGACGCGCACTATGCCCTGGCGGGCGTGCTCGCGCAACAGGGCCGTCTTGATGCGGCTGCGGAGCATTACGTGGCGGCCATCGCGGCGCGGCCCGAATTTGACCGCGCACTGAATAACCTGGGCGTCGTCCGCATGAACCAGGGAGAAGTCGATCAGGCGATCGAGTATTTTGAAGCTGCCGCGCGTGCCAACCCCGCTTATGCCGAAGCACAGGCGAATCTTGAGAAAGCGCGGCAGGTTCGCCGGCAGAAGTCGACCACCCCGTAAATCAACTGTTTCGTTGCGTCTATGCCCGCCACTGGTACGGATTTTGAACAACAGCGCACGTCTCTGCCGGGTGCGCGCGGTGAGATGGCGCGTGCTTCGCTGGTCGCGGGCGGTGCGATCGTAGTGCTTGTTTTCGTGGCCTATCTGCCGGTGCTGAGGGCTGGCTTCATCTGGGACGACGACGATCACGTCACACTCAATGAACCGCTGCGATCGGTCGAGGGACTGCGGCAGATCTGGTTTGTGCCGCGCGCCATACCGCAGTATTACCCGCTGGTCCATACGACATTCTGGTGCGAGTACCAGTTGTGGGGCCTTCATCCCACTGGCTATCACGTGACGAACGTGCTGCTGCATGCGGCCGCGGCGCTGTTCCTGTGGCGGCTGCTGTTGCGACTCTCTGTGCCTGGCGCTTGGTTGGCGGCGGTCATCTTTGCCGTCCATCCGGTCATGGTCGAAAGTGTCGCCTGGATCACCGAGCGCAAGAACGTGCTCAGCCTGGTACTGGCTTTGAGCGCTCTGCATGCTTACTTCCGGTTTTCGCCGCTAGTTCACGTGCCAACGACGAGCATATCGCGCGCTTCGGTGCGCTGGCGTTGGTATGCGCTGGCGCTGGGCTTGTTCATTGCGGCGCTGTTGAGCAAAACGGTCGTAGCCACTCTGCCCGCGGTGATCGTGGT
>CAMFLN010000860.1 GCA_945957305.1 uncultured Planctomycetaceae bacterium
CTACGGCACATGTCCTTTGTTGCTTGTGAAGGAGGACGAGGAATGACGAGTTAGTACCGCGCGAGGCATGACTGCCGGCTTCCTGCCGAGTTCCGCACGGCAAAGCTGCTCGACAAACGCGGTAAACAGTGGGATATCGAGAGGTTTACCGAAGAAGCCGGTGACGCCCGCCATACGGCAGGCAACCTCTTCGTCGGGCTGACGCGAATCGCCAACGACCACCACGCGAGCAGCCGGCTCGCGCCAACGGAGCAGCCGGCAGAATTCCGCTCCTGAGGTGTCCGGCAGTCTCGCGCCAATCAGCCACAGCCACACCGCTTGACCGTTGGCCGCGCGGAGTGCGGATTCAGCTGTTGTCGCCGTGAGAAAATGAAATCGATGCGCCAGCGTGGCCATCACTGCCGCGTACGAGCGCGGATCAGAGTCGATGACGGCCATCGTAGGAACTGTTGCGCAAGTTGTCGCGTTCATTAACAGTCCTTTCATCGCACGGCGAACTTCTCTGCGACGCGGGAAGATTTCGCGAGTCGCCAGGTCGATGCCGAGGTGAGGGAAGCGATCAGTTCACGTGTAGAGAAAGCAAGCAGCGCGCCGTGACAGAGAAGATTTTTGATCGCTTTGCGAAAGACGCGACCACGTCACACGTTGCGCGCGAAAAAGGGGCGCAGAAGGCATGGCGGGATGAAGATACGGGCCGTCCGATTTCGGAGGTCGCGTTCAAAACCGGACGCGTGACCGTCCGCTTTCGTACGATTAGGGAACGGCCAGCAACAAGCGCAGCGCGAGTTCGTGGAATGCGCCGACGCCAGTTACCAGGAGTGGCGCTTAGCCCGCGTCGGTAAGGCGGAGCTTCGTCATGCGCCGCAGCAGCGATTGGCGACTCAGGCCGAGCAGGTTGGCGGCTGCCGCCTTATTGCTATTCGCACGGGCCAGGGCTGCCATGATGTGCTGCCGCTCGACCTCGGCGAGAGTTGCAAAGGGCGCAATCTCGACGTGTCGGCCCGAGTCGAGGCAGGGCGAGAGATTGACCTCATCTTCGACATGGAACTCGTAGAGCGATCGCAACAGGTGCTCATCCAACGCGTCGCCGTCGCAAAAAACGGCCGCTTGTTCGAGCAAGTTCTGCAATTGCCGCACGTTGCCCGGCCAGTCCACGGTTTGCAGATACCTCACCGCGGCTAAGGTAAGGCGCTTGCGCGGCATCCCGCGATAGTCGGCCAGCGCCTGCAGTCCGCGGTCGGCGAGGGCGTGGATGTCCTCCGGGTGATTGCGCAAAGACTCGGTTCGGATCTCCACGATCCGCAAGCGATAGTAAAGATCGCGGCGAAACAGGCCCTGCCCGATATCGTCCAAAAGGTTGCGATTCGTGGCGGCAATGATTCGCACGTCGATTGCGACGCCGCGATCGCTTCCCAGTGGCGTGACGAAGCGGTCTTCGATGGCCGAGAGAATCCTCGCTTGCAGGGACAGTTCCATCTCGCCGATTTCATCAAGAAAGATGGTGCCCCCGTGCGCCGCCCTGAAGCATCCTTGGAGTGGTGCGGTCGCGCCGGTGAACGCCCCGCGGTCGTGTCCGAAGAGCTGGCTGGCTGCAACTCCTTCGCAGATTGTTGCGCAATTGACCGGGATGAAAGGGCGCCCAGCGCGAGGACTCGCGTTGTGAATGGCCTGGGCGATCAGCCCTTTACCACTGCCTGTCGGCCCCGTGATCAGCACACTGGAGTCGAAGGAGGCGATCCGCGCGACCGTTCGACGGATCTCGTTCGCCCAGGTAGAGACGCCAACGATCGATGATTCGATCCCCGGCCGGACCCGGCCCTCGGGAAATCGCGACATGGTAATCAGACCCCGCCTGTGTTCGCACGCAACACACGGGTTTTCGTGCGGATTCGGTTCTTTGCCGCACTCTCTCTATTCCTATCCGCTGCGAAAGCCTAATCGACCCGGCGACCATCGTCAAATTTTTTTGATTATTTTTACTCCGGTGCGCGCGATGGCCGAACCGCCTGGTGTGCCATCGTCGAGGCATGGCGTATCGGGGGTTTAAAAAAAGCGGGCGAAGGGACTCGCACCCTCGACATCCAGCTGGGGAATGCAGCTAGGAACTCGCACGAAACACGAAACTTACGAGCCTCTCAGCGCTGAACGCGAAGCATGGGACAAAGCGCGGCTCAGATCTAACAATCGACTGTTCATAGCATGAAGGTGTCAAGCAGTTACGCGCATTCGTGCGCCACACAGTCCTGTGCGAAAACAACCAAAGTCTGATTGGCCGACAGAAACCAGACATGGAAATGACGGATTCCGCGCGACACTCCTCCAGCATTAAGATAGTGTGCGTTCCAAGCGCGTGCTCCATCCGAGTCTTCATATTCTATTACGTCACCGAGAGGCTTAGGAGCTTCTGATTCGATGCTTGGGAGTTCGGCGCCTGGCGTTGATGTAAACTGAAAGCTACAGGCCCCCGTAAAGTTGAGGGTGAGCATTTTCTCCGAATCATCTTCTCGACCGTCGTACAATAGGCCCACGGATAAGTTGCTGCCGCTAAAACGAACGTCAACGCTTGTCTCTCCGTATAGCGGAAGCCAGT
>CAMFLN010000861.1 GCA_945957305.1 uncultured Planctomycetaceae bacterium
GAGAGGCCGATCAACTGCGCCGCGCCATGGCCGCCTGGCGGCGCCCCGGAGTCATCGAGCAATTTCACCAAAAGTTGATCGATGGGATGTTGGCCAAGGGGCTGTCGAGCGAATTTGCCGACAGGCTGTTCAAGCAGATCCGGGGGTTTGGTGAATACGGCTTTCCCGAATCGCACGCGGCGAGCTTCGCCCGTCTGGCCTATGTCTCGGCGTGGCTCAAATTCCACTACCCGGCCGCGTTTTGCACGGCGCTGCTTAACAGTCAGCCGATGGGGTTCTATGCACCGGCACAGCTGATTCGCGACGCGCGCGAGCATGGCGTCGCAGTGCGACCGCCGGATGTGAATCACAGCCGTTGGGACTGCACCTTGGAAGACGGCGCGATACGCCTGGGCCTGCGCATGATTGTCGGGCTCCCCCAGGCGCACGCCGAACAGTTGCAGCGGGTAAAACCGACGGGGGGCTTTCAATCTCTGGAAGATTTCAAGCGGCGCACGCGATTATCGCCCGGCGCGATCAAGCGTCTGGCCGCGGCCGACGCTTTTGGCTCGCTGCGTCTCGACCGGCGTCAGGCCCTGTGGCAATCGTTGATTCCTCATACGCCGTCGCAACCGTTATGGGCCGGGATGGCCGATGACGAGCCCGAGGTTACGTTGCCAGCGCTCGGGGAACAAGAAGAGGTGTTCGCCGACTACCAGACGTCCGGGCTGTCGCTCAAGGGACATCCCGTTTCTTTCTTCCGTGACGGCATGCAAAGGCTCGGCATCGAGCCGACGGCTCGCCTGGCTGCATTACCCGACGGTCGCCTGGTGCGTGTGGGGGGCCTGGTGCTGGTGCGTCAACGCCCCGGCACCGCGAAAGGAATCACTTTCGTCACGATCGAGGACGAGACCGGCGTCGCCAATCTGATCATTCGCATGGAGGTCTGGGAGCGTTACCACAAGGTCGCGCGGACCGCGGCGGCGCTACTGGCGCATGGACGACTGCAAAACCAGCAAGGGGTGATCCACGTCCTGGTGTCAAAACTTGAAAACCTGCCTCAGCGACTCAACGAAATGAAATCACAATCGCGAGATTTTCACTAAGGGCCACCGCCGGCGCCAACGGCCCGAAGAACAACATCCGCAACGCGAGCCGTGTTTTAACTCTGCTGGTACAGCCCCACGATCAGGTACAAAGCCAATGCCGCGCCGAGCAGGGCGAGAAAGAATGCCACAATCGTGCCGAGCGAAATGGGGCGAAAGCGCAGCGGCTCCCCCCGGTTCAAACGTTGCACGTTGCCGAAGTGGATCCAGGCTGCGGCCACGTTGACCAACACTCCCAGCAGCACCAGCGACGTACCGACCCACAGCGATACTCCCAGGCGATGTTCGAGAGGCACCGCCTCGACCGCGGCGATCTCTCGCAAAAACAAGCCGAAGCGCGCCACCACAAAACCAAAACCCATCAGCGCCAATCCGGTGCGCACCCAGGCCAACAAGGTGCGCTCGGCCGCGAACTGCGTCCGCGGATCGTCAAGCATCGGTGATTCGGGGGGCATGTCGCCGGGCCTCCGGATTTGTGCAAATGGAAAAGCAATTTTTACGCTCTAGCTCGGCGCATGCCACCCCGTGCCTTGCCGATATGCTAGCGGAACAATCTGATCTCACGCCCGGGAACCAGCACTGCGTAACAAAAGCGGTTTCCTCCCCGCCCCCACGGCATGTCCCGTGATAGAGGCGCACGGTTTCCAACTAATCTCGGTGGGTCGAACTCCCCGATAAATTACAAGGTTCACTCGACTCTCAGGGGTCCATGCTCCTTTGGGCCCGCCATTTGCATACTCAGGCTGGCACATTGCGCAAGTGCCTTGTTAGCCAGCCAGGGGCCGCGGTTTTGGCAAGAAAGGGCGCATCAACGTGTTGCAAAATCACACACCGGTGCTTCGGTCCAGTATGCCTGGCGAGCCACAGGGTCCTGCTGTCTCAATACGGAACTCCGGTTATTGCTACCTGGTGAGCGTCACCTGCTCTTGCTGCCAGCAGACAATTTACTGGCCGGGACGTGCTAGCCTGTCACGGACCGAAGCCGCTCGGCAGGGGGCGGAAATGCTGCTGCGGCACCATTGCGATCCGCGAGACTTGCCCTCATCGAGTGTCTTCGGGCGTTTGAAAGCACGCCGGGCCGCCGCGGCAAAACCGATGTTGCCGGTCGTTCCGCTGCCGTGCCCGCGCCGCTAAGTCCGGCGTTTTTGCGCGCGGCAAGTTCCGTTACTCCCGCGTCAACGGCCCATCATTGATTGCCGGCAAAGCCTCGGCGAAAGATGTTGCGTCGTCGCGAGTGTTTGCGAGAATGACCGCTTAACCGTCACGAAGGTTACGAGCGGGGAATTCTCATGCCGGCGCATCGCCAATTGACTTTTCAAGATCTGAACGAGATTTTGCCCGAGGTCGAACGTCTGCTCACAGGATACACGGCCACAGGCCAATGGTCGCTGGCGCAGATTTGCCATCATCTGTCGACTACAATTCGTCTGACGTCCCGACCGGCATCCAACGTACCTGAATCCACTCCCGAGCAGAACGCGATTCGCGAAGCGTTCTTCGCCGCC
>CAMFLN010000862.1 GCA_945957305.1 uncultured Planctomycetaceae bacterium
GCCGGCCATCACAACCCCGACCAGCCCGTAGCCCGGCGGCAGCAAAGTTCGCGTCAGCCCAGCGAAGGCGGTATCGCTTTCGGTTGCGGGATCGATCGCCAAGATGTATCCGGCCGCCATGCCAGGCACGATGCAGAGAAAGGGAATCAATAGTTTCAGGAAGCCGGCCGTGATTGTTCCCACGCGCGCATCCCAATCGCTGCGCGCTCCCAGTGTGCGCTGGGCGATGAACTGATTGGTGCCCCAATAATAAAGATGCAACACCATCAAGCCACTGAGCACGCCCGTCCAGGGCAGCTCGGAATGGCTGGCGTCAAAGAAGACGTGAAATTTCTCAGGCTGCTTTTCCAACAATCCTGACAGTCCGCCGACGTCCGGATGCCAGATCGCCAGCACGGCCAACAGTCCGCTGCCGATAAGCAGCAGAATGCTCTGCACAACGTCATTAAAGATGTCGGCCGTCAATCCTCCGTACATCGTGTAAATACCGGCCACGGCGGCCAGGATGCACACGGCCATTTCGTAAGAGATCGCATACTGCGAATCGGCTGTGAGCGTGGCCACGGTCAGCGCCCCCAGGATCATCGTGCCGACCATCTGGATTAGCAGGAACGCCATGTTCGTGATTGAGTAGATGAAGCGACTGCGGTCGTCGAAACGCTGTCCGAGATACTCCGAGAGTGTGAACAGCCCCATGCGCCGATAAAAAGGCAAAAAGAAATAGCACAGTGTCAGCAAACCAAAGATGGCGCCGAATTCGAAATTGGCCTGGGCGAACCCTTCCTTCAGCCCGGCCCCCATCATGCCGACCATATGGTGCGAGCTGATATTGGTGCCAAAGATCGACCCGGCCACGGCCCACCAGGCAATCGTCCGACCGGCGAGGTAGTAGTCGGCCGTATTCTCCTTGCGGCGCGAGATCCACATGCCGAACGCAGTGACTCCCACAATGCTGCCGACCAGGACCAGCATATCGAGCCATTGCAGCGGAACGCTCGCGGATTGGGCCAACAGCACCGGCAAAGAGTCATCCATAAATCGTTCGCCTGAGAGAGGATCAGCGACTTGAATCTACCGATCGGGCGCGAAACGGGGAAGTCGCCCGGCTGAGTAGGCATTTACTGATCCAGGGGGCGCCATGGTGCTTGCGCGTAAGCCGGGAGGATTTTTGCGCAGCACGCGTCGCGTCGCTCAGCCGAATAGTTCCTCGCGCAAGATGCCCGTGCCGGCGATGGGGAGTGGTCGACCTTCGGGATCGGGGAACGTGGTGTGAGGATCGATCCCCAGCAGGTGAAAGGCCGTCGCCAGGATATCCTTGGGCGAGATCGGGGCATCCTGCACGTCGCCGGCGATTTTGTCAGTACGTCCCACCAGATGGCCGCGCCCCATGCCGCCCCCGGCGTAGACCTGGCAATAGGCGCGCGACCAATGATCGCGCCCGCCCCCGCGCGGCTTGGAGTCGATCTTGGGAGTGCGGCCATGTTCGCTCAGCACCAGCACTAAAGTTTCGTCGAGCATGCCACGCTGTTCCAGGTCGAGAATCAAGGCGCTGAAGGCCTGATCAAACACGGGCAATAAGAAGTTTTTCAAACGCCCATAATGATTGTGGTGCGTGTCCCAGGAACCGGCATTCAGCCCATAGGCATCCCAAAACACCGTGACGAAGCGTGTGCCGGCCTCGACCAGGCGGCGTGCCGCCAGGCAAGATTGTCCGAAGAGCGTCATTCCGTACGCACCACGCACCGCTTCCGCCTCGCGGGTGTAGTCGAGCGCCTCGTGAATTTTGCCCGAGGTGAGCAGCGAGAGTGCCATCTGCTGGCTTTGGCCATACGCACCGATGCGTTCGTGTTCATCCAGGTCGCGGCGGGCGCGATTGAACTGCTCGAGTAGCGAACAGCGCAGTCCCAGTTGCTGCAGCGAATTGTCGCCGGACTCGACCCCGCCGAGATCCAGCCGTTGTGTCGACTCGATGCCCAACTGCGGGTCTTTAAACGCCTTCTTGGGCTGGATCTCGGGTGAGAGCGTTGTGCCCTCGGCCCGAAAATCAGTGAAGACCGGATCGTAGCGCATTCCCAACATCGCACCGTACGGGCCAGCTAGCGGCGGATAATTGGTCTTCGACCCCATGACAAACGGCAGAGCCATGTTGCGCGGCACCTCGGGTCGCACGCCAGGCTGGCGCCGGTCTTCCAGGTAATCGACGATCGAACCGATGTACGGCCATTGCCGCTTGTCGCGCGGCAACGCCTCGATTTTCGTGTCGACCTGCGGAATGCCGGTCGTCGCATAGACGGTGCCGTGCAGAGGAAAGGGGTGACACAATGAACGCACGACCGTCAAGCGATCCATGATCGCGGCGATCTTGGGCAGGTACTCGCCGATTTGAATCCCCGGCACGTTCGTCGGAATCGCTTTCAGCTCGCCTTGGATTTCCACCGGGGCGTCTGGTTTGGGATCGAACGTTTCGTGCTGCGGCGGGGAACCGTACTTATAAATCAAGATGCAAGATTTGGCCTGGCCGAACTTGCGTGGCGCGCGTGGCGCTGCCTCTTGAGCGTGACTGCGGGAGAGGGCGAAGAAATC
>CAMFLN010000863.1 GCA_945957305.1 uncultured Planctomycetaceae bacterium
CAATTGCCGCTTTGACGGTGGGCAAACGACGTTTCCCAAACTGTTGCAATCGGCCGGCTATCAAACGGCCGTGGTCGGCAAATGGCACCTGGTCAGCGAGCCGACGGGCTTTGATTATTGGCACATCCTGCCGGGGCAAGGGGTGTATTACAACCCGCCCATGCTCGGCCCCGCAGGCAAAGTTCAACACGCAGGGTACGTCACGGACATCATTACCGACTTGTCACTCGACTGGCTCAAGAAGCGTGACGCGTCAAAGCCGTTTTTGCTCATGTGCCAGCACAAAGCGCCGCATCGCGAGTGGGCGCCTAATCTCAAATACCTGGGACATGACCAGGATCGCGTTTATGACGCGCCAGCGACACTGTTCGACGATTACTCCGGACGAGGCCTGGCCGAACGCGACCAGGATATGACCATCGCGCGGACCATGACGCCGGTTGATCTGAAGCTGGCGCCCCCCGGGCAGCTGACCGCCGAGCAGCGAAGTGCGTGGGATGCTTACTATGAGCCGCGCAATGCCGCCTTTCGCGAGGCAAACCCACAAGGGGACGACCTCGTTCGTTGGAAGTACAACCGCTACATGCACGACTACCTGGGATGCATCAAATCCGTCGACGAGAGCGTGGGGCGAATTCTCGATTACCTCGACGAAGCAGGGTTAGCCGACAATACGCTCGTGGTCTACGCCGCTGATCAAGGCTTTTATCTCGGGGAGCATGGCTGGTTCGACAAACGCTGGATCTTTGAAGAATCGGTACGGACGCCCCTGTTGGTTCGCTGGCCGGGTGTCGCACGGGCCGGAAGTGTCAATCAGGACCTTGTTTCGAACCTGGACTTTGCCGAGACGTTTCTCGACGCTGCCGGCGTGCCGATCCCCAGCAGCATGCAGGGGCATAGTCTGCGCGATGTGCTGGCCGGCAAGACTCCGGCCGATTGGCGCAAGAGCTTTTACTATCACTATTATGAGTACCCGGTACCGCATCACGTGCGGCCACACTACGGCGTTGTGACGGACCGCTACAAGCTCGTGCACTTTTACGGCCCCGACACGGACTACTGGGAATTGTTCGACCGTCAGCAGGACCCACAAGAGCTGAAAAGCGTTTTTGGCCAAGCGGACTATGCGGCCGCGCAGCAGGAGCTATCGCAGGAACTGGCGCGCTTGCGCCGCGAATTAAAGGTGCCGGAACAAGATCCGGCCACGGCGTCAGGCAATCGTGGCACCGGGCAGCCGCACGGCAAGGGTAAGAAACTGCCAAGTTCGAATAATTAAAGCGGAACTTCGGGAGACGTCCTCAGAGGAATTCACGTCGTGCTCGTTGTGTCGTGGTGGTGTTTTGAATTCTTTTACCACGACGACACCACGGACACGACGAGAAGAGGTGGTTTAAAGGGCGGCCAAATAGCGCAGTCGGTAGGCGCGTAGATTCACTTCGTTTTTCAGACATCTCAGTGGCATGATGAAAAGATTACTGATCAACATTGTCGCTATCGCCTTGCTGGGTACTTTCGTCGGCAATGTGGCCGGCGAAAGCGCAGCACCGCGGCCGAATGTCGTGTTTCTGCTGGCTGACGATCTTGGTTCTTACGACGTTGGTTGGCGTGGCAGCGATATTCAGACGCCTAACCTCGATAAGTTGGCGCTCTCCGGTATGCGGCTGGAACAGTTTTACGTGCAGCCGGTCTGTTCACCGACGCGCGCCGCGCTCATGACGGGCAGATATCCATTTCGCCACGGGTTGCAGGTGGGTGTCGTGCGCCCTTGGGCACAATATGGCCTGCCGCTCGAGGAACGAACCTTGCCACAGGCCTTGGCCGAGGCCGGTTACGAGACCGCGATTGCCGGCAAATGGCACCTGGGGCACTTCCGGCCCGAGTACCTGCCGACGCGGCGCGGGTTCCAGCACCAGTATGGCCATTACAACGGCGCTCTCGATTACTTTACCCACATTCGCGATGGTGGCTTCGATTGGCACCGCGACGATCGCGAAAATCATGACCCAGGGTATTCGACCCACTTGATTGCCCGCGAAGCGGTGCGCCGCATCCAGGAGCGCGACAAAACAAAGCCCTTGTTCTTGTATGTGCCATTCAATGCGGTGCATGCGCCGCATCAGGTGCCCGATCGTTATACGGAGCCCTATTCAGCGCGCGCGGGTAATCGGCGAACTTACGCCGGCATGGTGGCGGCTCTCGACGAAGCGGTGGGCCAGATCGCAGCGGCCGTCGCAGAGCAAGAGTTGACCGACAATACGCTGTTCATCTTCGCCAGCGACAACGGTGGGCCCAACCCGGGACGGTTGACGAACAATGGTCCGCTGCGCGCGGGCAAAGGGACGGTGTACGAAGGGGGCGTCCGCGTTTGTGCGTTTGCGACCTGGCCGGGAAAAATCGCGACCGGCGGCGTGCTGAATGCTCCAGCGCACATGGTGGATTGGTATCCCACCTTGCTGCGACTGGCCGGTGCGGCGACCGAGCAAAAGTTACCGGTCGACGGTCGCGACCTGTGGCCGCTCTTGGCCGGTGAGAAGGAAACCGCGGATGAGCGCGAAATCGTGATCAACGCTGCGCCGCGC
>CAMFLN010000864.1 GCA_945957305.1 uncultured Planctomycetaceae bacterium
ATCCGGGGCAGGTCACTTGTTACTATTACAGCTTCACCGACCAGGGCATGGCCGTGTGCCCCGAGCCGTCGACCTGGATCCTCGCTGTGCTGGGCGTGGCGGCGATCTACTTCGCGTCGCGGCGACAAACTCTTCGTAATGCCTGACACCGATCGAGTTTCTCCCCTGCCCTCCCCTGCCGTATCGCCCGAGCCCGCGCACCTGCGCAAGACCCTTGGCCCCGTCGCGCTGTGGGGATTGGGGGTGGGCTATGTCATCTCGGGCGATTACTTCGGCTGGAACCTGGGACTGGCCGCCGGGGGAAGCGTCGGGCTGCTCGTCGCGTACGTGCTGGTCAGCATCATGGCCGTGGCGTTCGTCTTCAGCTACACCGAGATGGCCTGCGCGATCCCGCGCGCGGGCGGGGTTTTTGTCTATGCGGCACGTGGCCTGGGAGTAACCGCCGGTTTCTTGGGCGGGACGGCGCAGGCGATCGAGTTCGTCTTCGCCCCGCCGGCCATCGCCATGGCGATCGGCACCTACATCAATAACTGGCTGCCGGGCGTTGATCGCCGACATGTGGCGCTGGCGGCCTATCTCGTCTTCACCGGGCTGAACATGTGGGGTGTGCGGCAAGCGGCCGTGTTCGAATTGTTTGTGACCGTGATGGCGGTGCTCGGCATCTTGCTTTTCGCCGGTATCGCCCTGCCGCATTTCGACATTCAAAACTTCACCGCCAACGCGCTGCCGCATGGCGCCGGCGGCATCCTGGCCGCGATCCCGTTTGCCGTGTGGTTCTACGTGGCGATCGAAGGGGTGGCCAACGCCGCCGAAGAAGCGCGCCACCCGCAGCGCGACGTGGCGCTCGGCTTCGGCTCGGCAATTGTGACGCTCGTGATCTTGGGTGCTGTCGTGTTGGCCGGTTGCGTGGGCGTCGGAGGTTGGGAACGCGCCGTGTATGAACCGCATCATCTGGCCGCCGGTGGCGACGGCGTGCTGACGATCTCGACCGAGGCCACGCCGGCGGATAATCCGCTGCTGCTGACGGCGGCGCAGATCATTCCGACGGAGTCGCGGTTGTTTCAAGCCCTCGTCGGAATCGGATTGCTCGGTTTCATCGCCTCGTTCAACGGCATTGTCCTGGTCGCGGGCCGGGCGCTGTTTGATATGGGGCGCGTCGGATACTTGCCGCGCGTGCTGGGGCAGGCCAGTCCGCGCACCGGCACGCCGGTGAAAGCGCTCTTGCTGAATATGGCCTTGGGAATTGTCGCGATTTACGGCCTGGACACCGCGGGCTTGATCACGCTGAGCGCGCTGGGGGCCGTGACGCTGTACATCACCTCGATGCTCGCCTTGCTGGCCCTGCGGCGGAAGGAGCCCGACTTGCCGCGACCGTATCGCACACCGCTCTACCCGGTGCTACCAATCGCGGCACTGGTGCTGGCGGCGCTGGCGCTCTGCACGATGCTGTACGGCAATTTTAATAACGAACAAGCGCCCAATGCGTTCGAACGTTGGCTCAGCGTGTGGTACGTGGGGCTGCTTGCGGCAGCGCTCGCGTACTTTGCACTCGTCGTTCGCCCACACCTGACGGCCGACGATTTGCGGCATTTTGAGGCGATTGATTAAGCCAAGCCGGAAGTATCTTCATTGCACGTCGACTACGACAAGATGAACTAGGCCCTCGTCGATAGGCTTTGCAAATACAACGAGGTTACCCGGCACGGTCCCACAAAAATCAAGGCGTCCGGTGTACTTTATTGTTTTCCGTTGCAGCCCGGGCGGAATGTTCGTGGTGAGTCCCACAACGCAATCAAACTTGTACCTTTCTAGCAGCCTCGATTGTCGAAATGAGCCGCTTATCGCAACGAAATCCCTCACGTCGTCGGCGCGACTGCCACCGGGTCGCCCCTCAACGGGAAACTCGGCCGGATGCGTTCGATTAGCGCCAACCCCCGAACTCGCATTCCCCGAAAGGGCACTCGTCTCCTCTGGAATTCTAAAGACGCCCCACAATTGCGGCTGCACCGAAAACCCTTTGAACAAGTCCTGGATCGACGCAGCGTCGGGGGTGTAAACGGTGTAGTCTTCGGAATCTGAACGATGCGGCGTCGCCGTGAAGTGGTCCCAATCCTTCGCATAACAAATGGCATTACTTATCGTTCCCGTGCTCATCGGCAGGCTGGGCCAGTACCAGTAATAGACCAAACCGCACGCGCAGCTGACGAAAGCGAATATCGCCAACTGCCGGAACACCGATCGGGAAGTAGGGTGTGATGGCATTCCCAACAGATTGCTCGCTTTTTGACTTAATCGCAAGTGAAGATGTCGTATGAGTGCCACTGCTGGCTCGCCCAGCGGTGCTTGAGCGGCAAACTCACTGCTGGACAAGCCAGCAGTGGCACCGCATGCGTTAGTCTGACTTGATTCAGGCCTATACGCTCCGCATCTACTTCATCGCAAATGGAGGCCCCTCTGCATCATGGCGAAACGATCATCGCTCGACTGTTATCCCAATGGCAAGTAGTCGCTGACGCTGGAGGGGATGGAATATGTCCTGTCTCTTATACACATCTGACGCTGCCGACGATCGC
>CAMFLN010000865.1 GCA_945957305.1 uncultured Planctomycetaceae bacterium
GTGCAAGGAAGTGCAAACTCTGCTATGACGACTTGGCAGCAACTTGCCCCTCGTCGCCATAAGCGGTCAATCAAGGCAGCAAGGAGTAGCTGGCAATGGCCATCACCCGTAACCGCGGTCCCTGGACCTATCGATTGATGGTCTGGTGCTTCACGATCGCATTCGGCTTTCTCTGTTTCTGGTTGATCGGTTTCGTACTCGACGACGTCGGCGATTGGCCGGGTCCCGACATGCCAGAGATTGAGCGTCGCTTGCTTGATCCGCACTTGGCGGAGGAAGCCGCGCAGATTGACCAGCAGATCAGCAACATGCGCCGCGCCAGTGAACGGGACAAAGCACGGCAACAAGTTCTGCAGAACAGCACGCAAGAAGCCCAGCGGACAATGGGACAACTCCTCGATTTCCAGCGGTTAGCCATTGAAAAAGGTGTCAATCCGACCGCCGACGAGCAAAAAGCGCTGGCCGACAGCCAACAGATTTTTCTCGACAATCAACGTCAGTTTCAGGAATTGAACCAGCAGATCGCTCGCGCCGAAGCGGAACGCAATGAGTTGGAAACCACGCAACGTGATGTGGAACAGCGTCTGACCGAGGCCCGCAAGCCGGTGCAGGAAGAGTTCGATCGGCTGTGGGAGCAACACCGGTGGCGCATTGCGGCAGCCAAGCTGGGCGTGGTCCTGCCGCTGCTGGGCGTGGCCGGTTTTCTGTTTTTCCGCGGACGCAGCGGCCCTTATGGCGCCGCTGTGGTGGCCCACGTGGCGCTCGTGCTGAACGATTATTTCCCGGCACGTTACTTCAAGTACATCGTCATCCTGGCGGCGTTGATCGTCGTTGTGCGCGTCCTCGTCTACCTGTTGCGATCGACGGCGCACCCCAAGGGAGAATGGCTGATCGGCCAGTACCGCGAAGCCTATGAGAGGTTTCTCTGCCCTGTCTGCGAATTTCCGATCCGTCGTGGGCCGCTGAAGTATTTATTCTGGACCCGCCGCACGGTGAAGAAGTTGGCACAAGTGAACATGCCGGTCGCGGCCGATCAGCCGTATACCTGTCCGCTATGCGCGACGCGGCTATTCTCGGAATGTCCTTCTTGCCATGGGCAGCGCCACACCCTGCTGCCCGCGTGCGAACATTGCGGCGCCACGCGGCCGATCGAAGAAATTGCCGGCGCAACTCATGCTGCCGGCTAGCGGAAAATGCGTTCGCGGTGCATAGTGAGTGGCGCGTGCGGTCGCGTCTTGTGGCGGCCGATAGTTCTGGGCGTCGTACGGACAGCGCCGCATTACGGATGAAGGTTCAAATATGGCCCTCCTCTCGGTCCTAGGCAGCATCGCCCTGCTGGTGCTTGTGCTGCTGGATGGATTCGAGACGATGGTCCTGCCGCGGCGTGTGACGCGGCGGTTTCGTTTGACTCGCTACTTCTATCGCACCCTATGGACCCCCTGGAAGGCGTTGGCGCGGCGTTTGCCGCCAGGCCGCATGCGCGAGGGATTGTTCAGCATGTTCGGGCCGGCGTCGATCCTGCTGCTATTCGCTTGCTGGATGACCGGTTTGACGATCGGATTCGCGTGGCTGCATTGGTCGCTCGATACGATCATACATATGCCCGTCGGTGACCAGCTCGGCTGGTTTGAATATCTGTACATGAGCGGCACGACGATCTTCACCCTCGGCTACGGTGACATCGTGCCGGTCGATTCGTTAGGGCGATTCCTGGCCGTGGTCGAAGCAGGCACCGGTTTTGGTTTTCTAGCGGTCGTCATCGGCTACCTGCCGGTCCTGTACCAGGCGTTTTCGCGCCGCGAGACGATTATTGCCATGCTCGACGCGCGGGCTGGTTCACCGCCGTCCGGCGGCGCGCTGCTGGTGCGGGCGGCGCAAAGCCATGATCTCGACGCGATACGGCGCTTGTTGCAAGACCTCGAACAATGGTCGGCCGAGGTTTTGGAAAGCCATCTGTCGTTTCCCGTCCTCAGCTATTATCGCTCGCAGCATGACAACCAATCGTGGCTGGCGGCGTTGGCCGCGGCGCTGGACGCCTGCGCCCTGCTGTTGGCGATGGTCAAGGACCTGCAGCTCTACCAGGCGCAACTGACCTTTGCGATGGCACGTCATGCCGCGGTCGACCTGGTGCTCGTGTTCAAGGTTCCTCCGCGAACCGCGGCCAATGATCGGCTGTCCGACTCAGCTTTTTTACATTTGCGCGAGGCGCTGGCCAAAGCCGGCATCCAGCTGCATGACGAGCCGCAGTCGCGAGCGAAGCTGGCCGAGCTGCGGGCCATGTATGAACCGTTCTTGTTGGCCATGGGCGATTACTTCGTCTTCGCCGTGCCGCCGGTCTTTCGCGAAACGGTGACGGTCGACAACTGGCAAACCAGCGCCTGGATGAGGCGCACCGCAGGCATCGGCCAATTGGGTTCATTGCCCCCGCGCGACGATCATTTCGTCTGAGCCGCGCGGACATTCACGGGACTGCCCCCCGCGAGCGCAAACGCTCACGCGGCGGCCTGCAGATACTGCCTCCCCAAGGCGGCGTAGCGGTCGTTGCGCAGCATAAGCTCGGCCGGAGCG
>CAMFLN010000866.1 GCA_945957305.1 uncultured Planctomycetaceae bacterium
GGCGAGATTCATCGTCTCGAGCGTCGAGCCGATGTTCACCGCGCCATCGCCGAAGAAGGCCACGGCGACCTGATCGGTTTTCATCAGCTTGAAGCTGTAGCCAGCCCCCGCGGCCTGCAGGATGCAGGGACCGACGATGCCACTGGTGCCCATCAAGCCAATTTCCGGTGCGAAAAGATGCATGCTGCCGCCGCGTCCGCGCGAACAACCGGTGGCGCGGCCGAACAGTTCAGCAATAAGCTGCGCGGGGGGAAGCCCCTTAGCCAAAGCGTGTCCATGTCCGCGATGAGTGCTGAATAGCACGTCGTCGGCCCGCAAGTTCGCGCAGACTCCGGTCGCGATCGCCTCTTCTCCGACGTAGGTGTGACAGGCGCCATGCACCAGGCCTCGTTGGTGACAACGGGCCAGGTGTTCTTCGCACTGCCGAATCACACGCATCGTGCGATAAAGAGACAGCACCAGATCCAATTCGATTGTCTGTGTTGACATGGTTGTTTTCTAATTCTGTGCGATTCGATCAACGCTGATGAGAAGTCGCGCGGCGGAAAGTTCCATTATCATTGCAGCCGGGGGCGAAGCGAGCCGCCGCCGTTTAGAGCAAGGTTACCTCCGTCCATGGGAATCAGGGCCCCGGTAATCCAACTCGAAGCGTCCGAGGCCAAAAGGACCGCCAAACCCCGAATATCGTCGGCTTTCCCGAGCCGGCCGGCCGGAATCCCCCGCAGCCACACGTCGAGCATCCCCGGGTCAGCGGCAATTCGTTGCTCCAGGCTGGGATTCATGACCTGTGCCGGCAGGATCGCATTGACGCGGACCCCCTGCCCTGCCCATTCGGTGCTCAACTCGCGTGTCATTTGGACAACGGCCCCCATGGCCATGCTGTAAGCGATGTGCCCGCGGCCGAGCGCGGTCATGCTGGCCAGCGAACCAATGTTGACGATGCTGCCCCGGCCTGCCCGCAGCATCCTGCGTCCGGCTTCCTGGCACATGGCAAAGCGGCCGATCACCAGGTTGTCCATCACGCTGCGCAGCTGATCGATCGTCAACTCCTCGGGCGCCACAAGCACCCCTTCGCCGGCCACGTTGGCCAGAAAATCGACGCGGCCGTACTCATGATCGAGTTGAGCAAATAGCGCCTTGACCTGCGTAAGATCAGAAACATCTGCCGTGCCGAGAACCGCGCGCCGCCCGTGCTCGCCAATTTCGCGCGCCGTTTGCTGCAAGCCTTCGAGGTTGCGATCGACCAGCAACAGGTCGGCGCCGTGCTCCGCGAGCGCCAGAGCCATGGCGCGCCCCATGCCACGCGCGGCGCCCGAAACCATCGCCACACGCCCCGTCAAATCGAAAAGTGTACTTCCCATGCTTGATCATATTTCCGGCAAATGGTGATTCTCATGAACTTGTCGGCAGATTGTTGCGCAACATTTTTGATGCCGCCAAGGCAGACGCCGCTTGGCCGTCGGCGACCAGCGCGAGTGCGAGCAGCCCTGTGAGCGTATCTTCCATTTCGGCGCACAAGCGGTACGGCCCAGGCAATTCGTCGAGGACAAACTTCCGCAGTAAGGCGAGACGGTTCGCCAAGCCCCCGGAGAACGCGATGCGCTGCCAATCGCTGGCGCCTCCCAGTCGCCGTGCACATACAGCGTAATTCCGCGCCATGTTGCGCAGCGCCGCGCGAAAAATATTCCCGACTGTAAGGTTTTCGAGTCGCACGCCCGTGAATGCTCCCTGGTCACCAAGCGCTCCTGAAAAGAAAGAAAGGTCGACAGCCAGCGAGCCGTCGCTGGCCGCTTCGGCCGCTTGCGTGATATAGGGCCAAGGGTCGCCGCACCGCACATCGAGTGCCGACGGTAATTCCGTCAGCAGCGACACCAACGCGTCGAGCGACCGGCCGGCCGGCAAGTGCGTGATGGTCTTTAGTAGCAAACCATCGAAGTAGAAACGCACCTGGCAGGATCCAGACTCATCTCGCCCCGGCTCGGAGGCCGCAACCTCGGCAGGTCTGATCAGGCGGCTGACCTGCGATCCGGTCGACACGTTGACCGAAAGCTCGCCCTCATCCAAACCGACACCGAGCAGCGCGCATTGATGATCTCCCACCGCCGGGTAGCAAGGAACACGGCGTCCGGCGAGCTGCATTTCTCCCATCGGTTCGCGCCGATCATTGACGATCGGCCATGCGAACCGGTCCAACCCTAGCCGCTGGAATGCCGGGTGATGCCAGCCGCCGGATCGAATATCCAGCAGGCCGATTGCTTGCGTCGCATCTTCGGTGGGAATTTGGCGCGTGAGATAAGAAGCGACGAACGCGGGCAGCGAGAGCGGAACTGCTCCGTCGAATCGTCGGTCATGTTGCTGAACCAGCCAGTAGAGCAGCGTCGAAGAGGAACCAGGCCGCAACTCGCTGCCCAACTCTGCGAAGAGCTGCCCCGAGATTCTTTCACGTAGCTCGTCCCAGCAAGAGCGACCGGCTGAGTCACGACTTTCCAAGACCCGCTGATCGCGCCACGAAAGGTAGTTCGTCAGCGCAAGCCCTCTGTGATCGGTGAGGATCACCCCTCCCATCT
>CAMFLN010000867.1 GCA_945957305.1 uncultured Planctomycetaceae bacterium
CTTTCAAACGTTCGTCACTCCCGGCGGGCTCTTCGGCGAGCGGCTGACGCTCTATCGCGAAGGGCCCGAGTACAACATGTCGGTCACCTCGGGCGTGACGGCGCTGCCGAACTTTACGCCGCGGGCCGACGCCATCGCCGTTCCGCAAACCGCGCAGGCCGAGGCGCAGGTCGCCCAGCAGGCGGCCAGTGACCAACTGACCGCGCAGGCGGCGATGGCCGAAAACGAGCGCTCGGCGCTGGCCAACGAACGGATCATCGCCACCTTGCGCGTGGCCACCGGGAACGACTCACTCGGCGACGGTGCCAATGACTGGTGGGAATGGTGGCAAAAGTACAACGAGCTGCACTTCTCGGGCGACCCAGCGACGTACGAAGTCAATCGCTCGGCCTACACGTATTACGGCGCGCAATTCGTTCCGCTCGCGCAAAGCTGGCAACAGCCTCAGCCAACCTATCAGGCACCGGCCTCGAAGCCGTCGTACTCGACCCCCCAATACAGCGCGCCGACAACCGGTTTACGCTATCTGGGACTGCCGAAGAACTTGCACTACGACAGTGGCGTCATCGCCTGCTTCGTACCGGGCACCGTCGTGTGGACCGTGACGGGGCAGGTGCCGATCGAGCAAGTCAACGTTGGCGATCTTGTGTTGGCGCAGGACGTCGACACAGGCGAGCTGGGCTATAAGCCCGTGCTGCGTACGACGAAGGGGCCGCCGCTACCTTTGGTCGAGATTCGTGCGGGCAAAGAGACAGTTCGTTGCACGCGCGGGCATTTGTTCTGGGTCTCGGGCAAAGGCTGGGAAATGGCCAAGGAGCTGAAGGTCGGGGATCGATTGCACACGACCAAGGGAACGCTCTTGATCGATGCGGTCGAAGAGCGAGGAGAAGCCGCGTGTCACAATCTGATCGTGCCGGACTTCAACACCTATTTCGTGACCAATGAACAAATCCTGGTCCACGACATCGACGTGCGCGGACCCACCACGGCCACGGTGCCGGGGTTGACGAATCCTTGAGGGCGAATTGAAGCCCGCAATGGTCAGCCGATCGGCGATAGCCGCTGCGCTGCCAGGTGCGCCCAGCGACGTTCGGCCAGGCGTTTGACTGCGAATCGGGCGAGAAAGAATACCGCCAGACCCGAGAGCGCCCCGGCGAAATCCGCAACCCAGTCGAGCGGGTCGGCGGTGCGTCCCACCGCCGGCTGCGTCACTTCATCGATAACGCCCAGCACCGCCACGATGGGCAGCACGGCCGCATAGCGCAGCAGATGCCCCCAGCGCCCTCCCGGCGTGCCAGTCCATAACGCCGCGCCCAGCGTGGCCAGCAGGAACGACAGGCCGGCATAGGCCGAAAAGTGAAACAGCTTGTCGGCCGGAATTCGCCAGGTGGGCACGCGAATCCGATCCGGCGGCAGGTGAGTCGCCACGGTCATCATGACCAGGTAAGCGAGGCACACAGCGGCCAGGGCCGGCACGTGGCCGCGAAAACCGTGCGTCGCGCCCGACCGTTTGCAGGCGATGTCCAGGTCAGGCCGCGCGATCCGCAGCCAGAAGCGACCAAAGCGATTGATGCGCGTGCCGGTAATTCCCAACCAGGTCAATTTGCCCAGCGCCGCGCATGACTTTAGCGCGACGTTCGTGACCTGCGTGCCCGACAGATCGAGCCGGCGCAAGTAGGCGAAGGCGGTTAGTCGATCGGCGCCACGGTCCGTCACCAGACTGCCCGACAGGTCGAGCGAATGAATCTGGCCGAGAATGTCCTGCCGCCGGGCGAGCGCGTCGACCGCTTTGTCGTCGAACCCCAGGCCGGTCAGGCTGACTCCATCGATGATTTCCATCACCTGGGCAAAATCTTCACCGATTTCGTCGACCAACCAATCCAGCTGCCGCACCTGCACGCTGCCCCCTTGTTTCGTGATCTCGGTGATGAATTCTTGCTGCAGCGCGTAGCGCTCGATCGAATCGCTCAACCATCCGCGGCGGCTGGCCTGGAAGCTGGCATATTCCTTGGCTTGGGCGTACGCGCTTTGCAATTCCAGGAAATCTTGTTGCGATCCGCCGCGATCGGGATGCGCGAGCTTCACTTTTTCCAAGTACGCCTGCTCGACGTCTTGCGGCGTGCACGGCAGCCCCACTCCCAGCCGCACGAGAAAGGTGGGCCGATGATCGGCTGCACGAACCGGCGATGAAGCGGACGAGGGCATGGGATAATCGACGATACAACAGTGTACGTAGCACGCAACGGCCTGAGCCCAACTGTAGCATCTCTCCGTGGCACCGCGCCGGCGCCTTGTCGGCGTGGCCCGAAAAATCGGCTCAACCGGCAGGCGGCGAGCCGCGCCATTGAAACTGCGTCTCCGGCGCTTGCAGGATCACATCGTTCCCGAGCGCCCGCGAGGGCGTCGCGAATCCCGTGGGCAGCCGGCCCGCCAAGGCCGCGGCGACAAAGATCAGCGACGTGTGCACGGTGAGCGTATAGCCTCCCATGGTGCTAAGGGTGGCCTCGACGACGCGCCCCGCGGTATCCTCGGCGCGACCCCAAAAACAAGCTCGACTTTGCAACAG
>CAMFLN010000868.1 GCA_945957305.1 uncultured Planctomycetaceae bacterium
GATCTACTGTGGTCAGGCCATTGGGGATGCGAGGTTCAGCGCAACGGCCAGTTGCTCGTGCCCGCGGAGGATGCCGAATGGGACGAAGTTTGCTGGACGTCGACCGAGGACGGAGACTATCTCGAAATCGAGATGGCGCTGCCGCAAGAAACACGCCTGCAGCGGCAGATCTTTCTCGCTCGCGACGATCGTTTTCTGTTCATCTCGGACGCGGTTCTGGGCGAGGAGACCGCGGAGCTGGTGTACCGTGGCGTGCTGCCCCTGGTCGACGATGTGACGTTCGATCCCTCCTCCGAAACCCGCGAGGGATATCTGGTCGGGCGTAAACCGCGCGGCCTGTTGTTGCCGTTGTCACTGCCCGAGTGGCGGTCCGAACCATGCCGTGGCGAATTGCTGGCAACCGACGCAGGGCTCGAATTGCGAGCGGAGGCCCAGAACGTCCGCCGGCTGTACGCGCCGCTCTTTCTTGACCTGCACCCTGGCCGTCTTTTCCAGCCCACCACCTGGCGGCGATTGACGGTCGCTGAAAATCGGCAAATCGTTCCCCCGGATTTGGCCGTCGGCTATCGTGTGCAAGTCCGCAACAAGCACTGGCTTCTCTACCGGTCGATTGGCGAACGAGGCAACCGCACGCTGCTGGGACACAACCTGGTTTCTGATTTCCTCATCGCGCGGTTCAAGACTGACGGCGACATCGAGCCTTTGGCGGAAATCGAATAAGCCGGCCTGCCTGCCGCTAGTTCGCGATTTAGCCAGTCGCCTGCGAGGATTGCGACGATGGCTGGAACGTGCGCCTCTGGTTACTCCGCATTTGGTGGTCCACAATGCGGTCGCTGCGGCGCTGTAGCCGTATCACGCGCCCCCTTGTTCAACCTTGTGTGACAGATTCTTGGCGATGGCAAACGCTGGTCGGATTACTGACAATCTCGCCCGGGTGCGTGAGCGCATCGCCGAAGCGGCAGCGCGCGTTGGTCGGCGGCCCGAGGAGATCACGCTCGTCGCGGTCACCAAGTACGCTGATGAGGAAGACATTGCGACGCTGATCGACGCGGGCTGCCGCGACCTGGGAGAGAGCCGCCCGCAACAATTGTGGCGGCGCGCCGAAGAATTTGCCGATCGCAGCGTCCGTTGGCACATGATTGGTCACTTGCAGCGCAATAAAGTGGCGCGCACCCTGCCTGCCGCCAGCCTGATCCATTCGTGCGACAGCCTGCGATTGGCCGAGGCAATCCACACGTCGGCGCACGAGCAAGGCTTGCCGCCGGCGGAAGTGCTGCTGGAGGTCAACATTTCGGCCGATCCCGCGAAGCATGGATTTGCCGCCGCGGAAGCCGCAGCAGCTTGCCTCCATCTGGCCACGCTGTCCCATGTGCGCTTGCGCGGGCTGATGGCGATGGCTGGCAAGCCCGAGGATCAGAATGCCGCGCGCCTCGACTTCCACAACTTGCGCCAACTGCGCGACCAGTTAACAAAAAATGCGCCGGACGGCGTCTCGCTTACAGAGCTGTCGATGGGCATGAGCGGCGATTATGAGGTGGCCATCGAAGAAGGGGCCACGATCGTCCGGATTGGCTCGGCTCTCTTCGAAGAGAACTCCTGATGATCGAGCTCAAACCGCATGCGGCGGGCCTGCTGTTGGCCGTGCGTGCGCAACCGGGGGCACGGCGCTCGGGCATCACCGGCGAACACGCCGGCATGCTCAAAATCTCGGTCAACGCGGCGCCGGAAAAAGGCAAAGCCAATCAGGCAATTATCGACGTCCTGTGCGAAAATCTGTCGCTGTCGCGCGGCCAGGTGGAACTCACAGCAGGGGCCACGTCGCGTACCAAGCATTTCCTGGTACGGGACGTCACAGTCGACGAGCTGTCGCGCCGGATTGCCGCGTGCCTGCCTGGTACGTGATGCGGCACTCTGCGTGGCACGTCGTGTGTCGATGGCGTTGCCAAGTAAACCTCATCGGCCTCAACACGGCGAACGCCAGCTCGCTTGGCGCGCACCTCTCACATGCCTGGTTACAGCCGTTCCGGCTGGCGCACTGTGCGCTCGCTGACGACGTTGCCCGTGTTCAACGTTGCTGCCGGCTCTAACAGCAGGACGTGTGCCTCGACGTCGGCCACGGGCCGATGTTCGACGCCGCGCGGGACGACCAACAACTCCCCCTCTTCCAGCCACTGGACGCGATCGCGAAACTCCATACGAAACCGCCCCTGGATCACCAGGAACAATTCGTCCTCGTGCTCATGGTGATGCCAATCGAACTCACCGAGCAGTTTGACGAGCTTTACTTGCTGGCCGTTGAGATCAGCAACGACTCTCGGACTCCAATGCTCTGAGAATTGCGCAAACTTCTCGCGCAGATTGACGACATGCATTGTGGCCCTCTCGTGCCTGGGATGAGAATCAATTATCTGTCAGGCGCCACGACCCGCGAGGACTCGATGCGTGAACCGCATTCGGCAATGTTCACTTCGCCGTCGGCGTACCTCGCGAGACGACCGGCACTGTCAACAAGTGAGTCGTCAAGGCGACGGGAAACCACCCGCCGTCAAACGATACTGTGA
>CAMFLN010000869.1 GCA_945957305.1 uncultured Planctomycetaceae bacterium
AACGCCTATGCAGATGTGGATTCTCAAGCCACCGGGATTCGATGCCAAGAAGAAATGGCCGTTGGTCTACCTGGTGCACGGAGGCCCGCAAGGAGCTTGGGAAGACGCTTGGAGTTTTCGCTGGAATGCCGAAGTATGGGCGGCCCAGGGCTACGTGATCGCGCTGCCCAATCCGCGCGGCAGCACCGGGTTCGGCCAGAAGTACACCGACGAAATCAGTGGCGACTGGGGGGGCAAGTGTTTTGAAGATCTGATGGCAGGAGTCACGTATCTCGAGCAGCAACCGTATATCGATCGCGACCGCATGGCCGCGGCGGGCGCCTCGTTCGGCGGCTACATGATGAATTGGTTTGCTGGACACACTGACAAGTTCAAAACCTTGGTCACCCATTGCGGCGTGTTCAATTTCGACGCCATGTACGCCTCGACAGACGAATTGTGGTTCGACGAGTTCGAACATGGCGGGGCGCCATGGGTGAACCGCGACTCGTACGAAAAGTTTTCGCCCCACCGCTTCGCGGATAAGTTCAAAACGCCCATGCTCGTGATCCATAACGACCTGGATTTCCGCGTGCCGGTCAGCGAGGGCTACCAGGTGTTTACCACGCTGCAACGTCTGGGCGTCCCGTCGAAGATGATCAATTTTCCTGACGAGGGACACTGGGTCTTGAAGCCGGCCAATAGTTTGTTCTGGCACGAAGAGATCTTTAAATGGCTGAAGCAGTACGTCGCACCTGGGCCGAAATAGACGGTCTGACAGCTGCTGCCGACGGTATCCGTCGCGCGGTATACTCACCGACGCAGGCGATTACAGATTCAGTTCGTCGATGTTCGTTCGAAATTGATGCGGGGGAGGACATGATGACTGCCACTACCGCTACGCAAAGTGTAGATACCGCGCACGTGTCGGGCCGGCGCAAGATTCGCTACAGCTCTCATGACGAAGTATTGGCCGATGTCGAGCGGCTGTCTGCCTCGGGCTATCGGCAATTGGGTAATTGGTCGTTGGGCCAAATCGCCAAGCACCTGGCCGCGGCGATGAACACGGCGCTTGATGGCTTCCCTGGTCGCGTAGCATGGCCGATTCGCACCATGGCTCGGCTGTTGTACAAAAACAAGGTCCTTAACGGGCCGATGCGTCCCGGCTTCAAGCTGCCGCCGAAGTTTTCCCAGGCGCTGATTCCCGACACCACGGATGACCAGGAAGGGATCGATGCGCTCCGCGCCACGATTTGCCGCTGGAAAGCCGAATCGCAGCGTCATCCGCACGGCTTCTTCGGCAAGTTGACGCACGAGGAATGGGACAAGCTGATGCTCAACCATTCGGCCATGCACATGAGCTTCTTAATCCCGCAATACCAATTCAACGGCTCGGATGCCGCGGTAAGCGCGCATTGCAGAGAGTTGATACTGCGCAAGAACATACTCTGTGCGCAAGGTCGCGATCCGCAATCAGTGGACGGGCCGCGCCGGTAGCCCTTCGACCACTTCGTGGTCTGGCAAGTCGCGAATCACGACCGATCGGGGGCCAACCACGGTCCAGTCGCCCACGTGAACGTTAGGGGTGACAACGGCGCCGATTTTCAAGCAAGCCCCTTCCCCGATGCTGACGGTCCCGGCTAAATCGACCCCCGGCCACAGGCAGGCGTAGTCGTCGATGCTGCAGTCATGGGCGATCGTTGCATTTGCCGAAATCAGCGTGAATCTCCCAATCGTTACGGTCGGTTGGATGACGACTCCTTCGAGGACCACGGAACCGAGGCCAATGACGCTCGACGGGTGCATGAACGAACTGGGATGGAGCAGAGTCAGCCACGGTAAGACCAAACGCTCGACCGCGGCTTTGCGCGCCAGGGGGTCGGACAACGCCAAAACAGCAGAGAGCCCCGTTTCGGTCGCCTCCGCCAAGGGGCCCTTGACGGGCGCGCCTAGCAGCGTCGAACCCCACAAAGCGGGACTGTCGTCGTAGACGGCGCGCACCGTCCAACCGAGCTGCTTGGCCGACGAGATCACGGCCTTCGCTTCGCCGCTGGCCCCGATGACTATGACCTCGCGCATGCGCCCCCCACAAGTCTGTGCCCGATTCCGAGGGCTAGGCTCGACGTAAGGATAGCTTGCAGCAGTTTCCCCGACTGCTTGATTCCCAGGCGCCTCGAACCCGCGCTAGTTCAATCGGCGCTTTGGACACCGGTCCGAACGTACCGGTGAGAACCCTTCCGCAGTCTACTTGGGGGGCCGAAAACTCGCAACTCGCCTCCGCAGAGGGTTTCAACGATCGACGACGCCAGTTTTTTGGGTGATAATAGGGAAGCCTTTATTCATGCGCTTTCTTAGGGACAGCCATTGACTTTACCCGGGGACTGAGAAAAAACAGCAGCTTCTGTCTGCGGACCGCTGTCGTGTGTCTCGGGGGGGAAGGCCGGTCCGCGCGGCGACGGGCGTCGCGCCACGGGCATCATCTGTTCATTTCGGGGATGGCAATCTTGCTGTGAGACCGCCGGCGTTTGCAGGGTCTCGCAGGAAGCGCCTTATACAAGGAGTGCGTCAATGGCG
>CAMFLN010000870.1 GCA_945957305.1 uncultured Planctomycetaceae bacterium
TGGTACGACTCTACGGCCCGGGCATAGACGCGAAATTGGCGATTGTAGAAATCAGTTTCGACGTTCTTTCCGTCGTCGCCGGGCCCGACGGCCGCGGAAAGCTCTCCGCGCACGGCGAGAATGCCTTGCATGATGTTCAAACAGTGGTCCTCAGCCTGGCAGTAGCCAAAGCCAAAGGCCGCGGCGGCGAGGGTTTCGCCTTCGATATGTGGCACGCCGTAGCTGGTCCGCTGAACGAGAACTTGCTTTGCCAGGGCAGGAACTTCGCCGGCGGCGAAGGTGTCAGCGACCGTCACGCAAGTCAAGACAACCAAAAATCCACAAGCCAGGCACGACCGCGTGGCAGGCATCCTGAAAAATTGTTGCGCTCGAACCATGATGAACCTGCTTGCGATTGCGTGAATGCTCCAGTATTGCCGCGGCCGCGCCACTTCCCGCGGCGGCTGCGCAGCCTAGCCGGGCTGCGAGCGGAGTTCAACAAAAGAGGCGATTTTCTATCGCAGGTTGCCTCGTCGGACGCCAAAGTCAACAATGATCGTCCGTGGCGAACAGGCGGTGCGAAATCTCTTCCTCCTCAGTATCGAGGACCTACATATGCCGACATTGAGCGAAGCCTTTATCCAGGGACGCCGCACCGCCACGGTTGGCGTCATGTGCGTGGCGTTCGCACTGGGAGCTTTTGCTGTTTCGCGTACGTCGGCTGCGGCCGAGGAAACGGTCGTGGTCGAAGGGGGTACGATCCGCGGCGGCCGCGACGAGCAGGGCGTGCGCAGCTTCAAGGGGATTCCTTTTGCCGCGCCCCCTGTCGGAGCCCGCCGCTGGCAGCCGCCTCAGCCGGTCGTGCCCTGGGACGGGACGCGCGACGCGACCCAATTCGGCGCTGTCTGTCCGCAGTTGCCCTATCCCGAAAACTCGATGTACGTGCAGAAGCCGCAACCACAGAGCGAAGACTGCTTGTTCCTGAATGTGTGGACCGCCGCAAAGGACGCGGCGGAAAGGCTCCCCGTCCTGGTGTGGATTCATGGCGGAGCGTTGACGCGCGGTTCCGGGTCGATTCCTCCGTACGACGGCGCCTCCCTGGCACGCCAAGGGGCTGTCATAGTCACGATAAACTACCGCTTGGGACCGCTCGGTTTCCTCGCTCACCCCGTGCTGTCGCAAGAATCGGACCATCATTCTTCGGGCAACTATGGCATGCTCGATCAAATCGCGGCGCTCCACTGGGTGCAGCGCAACATCGCGAAGTTCGGCGGCGATCCGCAACGCGTGACGATCTTTGGCGAGTCCGCCGGATCGTGGAGCGTCTGTTATCTCGTTGCCTCACCTTTGGCCAAAGGACTGTTTCACGGCGCGATTGGGCAAAGCGGCGGCACCTTCGGCATGATGGCCTTCCTGAAGGAAGAACGTCATGGCGTGATCCCCGCCGAGAGCATGGGCGAGGGGCTCGCTACGGAATTGGGCCTGCGGGCCAAGAGTCCTGCAGAGTTACTGGCGGCCGTGGAAAAAACCACCATGCCGATTCGGCCGAACGTCGACGGTTGGGTCTTGCCAGACGATGTGTTTACGATTTTCTCCGCAGGGCGACAGAATGTCGTGCCTACGATCGTTGGGTCAACCGCCGATGAAGCAACAACCTTGTTTGCCGGCCGGGTCCCCAAGACCGTCGAGGCTTATTCCGCCGCGGCGCGGGCCAAATACGGCGACCTGGCCGACGAATTCTTGGCGCTCTATCCCGCCCAGAGTGATGCGGAGGTGCGCGGTGCATTTCTAGCCGCGATGCGCGACGAGTGGTTTACCTGGGAGATGCGGACCTGGGCACGGCTGAATGACCGCGCGGGCGCCAAGACCTGGCAATACTACTTTTCTCACGTTCCCCCTTCCCCCAAGCGCGCCGAAGTCGGCGCTTATCATGCCGCGGAGATACTCTACGTCTTCAACAATCTGGCCAAGGTCGACTGGCCCTTTGACCAGCACGATCGGCAACTGGCCGACGACGTCTCGGGCGCGTGGGTACGCTTCGCCGCCAGCCACGATCCCAACGGCGCTGCGCTTCCGGCGTGGGACCGCTACGAAGCCGGCTCGCAAAGCTATTTGGATTTCGGCGACCCGATCAAGCCGGGGCAGGCCCTGCTCGAGGCACAATGCGACTTCTTTGACAAGTACTACGCGGCGAAGCGGGCGGCGCCGTAGGCGGGGTTTCTCTCGCGTTCACCATTTTCGCCATTTGTCCCGAGAAGGATTGAAGCCATGCTGTGGGGAGACGTGATCCGCGTGCAGGAGATTCCTGGGTACTTCGTGGGTTGGGGAACATTGTCGTTGATCAACGCCGGGCTCGCGCAATCCAAGAACCGCAGCGGGCTGTTATGGTGGTTGATTTCGCTGCTGTTAGGACCGATCGCTACTTTGATCATCGTGGCATTACTGGATCGCGTGCCCCCATATTCGGTCGACTAGCACCCTACGACCGCCCATATTTGTCCCAGCTATCGTAGGGCCACTTTGCCGGGGTGGTCGCGCGGAAGCCACCTCGCGGCGCACTAGCTTACGC
>CAMFLN010000871.1 GCA_945957305.1 uncultured Planctomycetaceae bacterium
ATCTATATCAAGGACAAGCCGGTCAAGGTGGCCGCCCAAGGCGTGCTCCCCTATCGATATTTTCTCGTCGATCCGTTCTTGAAAGAGGACAAGTGGGTTAAAGCCGTCGAAGCCCGGCCAGGCAATCGTGCCGTGGTGCACCACATTATCGTGGGCTTCATCAAGCCGAAGGAGCAACCGCGGCTCGGCCTCGGGGGCGGAACACTCGTCGGCTACGCTCCCGGCATGCCGCCCGCGAAATACCCTGAAGGCGCGGCGCTGTTTGTGCCCAAGGGTTCGAAGGTGGTGTTTCAAGTGCATTACACTCCCAACGGAACCGAGCAACTCGATCAGAGCAGCGTGGGCCTGGTCTTTGCCGACCCCAGCGAAGTGCGCGAGCGCGTCGACGGTGACGAAGCCGCGAACACGCGGTTTTTTATTCCAGCAGGCGCCGACAATCATGAAGTGAAGTCGCAACACGTCTTTCACAAAGATGTGCGGCTGGTGTCGATGACACCCCACATGCACATGCGCGGCAAGGCATTTCGCTACGAAGCGCAATATCCTGACGGCCGCAAGGAAATCTTGCTGGACGTTCCGCGCTACGATTTCAATTGGCAAATGCGTTACGACCTGGCCGAGCCGCGCTTCCTGCCCAGCGGCACACGACTGCTGTGCACGGCGCACTTCGACAACTCGGAGAACAATCTCAGCAACCCCGACCCCAAACGCGGCGTGCATTGGGGAGACCAGACTTGGGATGAGATGATGATCGGCTACTTCACGACGCTGCCGGGGCAACCGCCGGGACCAACCACGCCTGCCGCGCCACCAATGGCCGGGCAGTAGTAGCCCTTGATGGGCCTATCGCGACAGCCTGAGGGGTGTGGCGAGATCGATTTTCGGGCGGCCGGGTGGCGGGGCAGTCACCTGGCCGTTTTCTTTGCTCATACAGGGCAGGGGGGGCCGCGCAGGCTTCATCAGGAAATTACAGGAAGCTTGCGAGCGCTGCCGCGCCGAAAAAAATAGCGCCCTTCACCGGCGGCCTTCGTCGATGAGGTCACGAATCTTGGTGCCTCCCAGGCGTAACTTGGCGCCGAGTTTTTTTATCCCCTCGATCGCCTCACGGCGCTCGGCGGCGGTTGTAGCCCGCTCGTTAGGGACGAGGCAAGCGACGGGTAGGCCGTGTCTGGTGATCGTGACCGCGTCGCCCGCCTCCACCATTTCTAAGAGGTGGAAAAACTGCGTCTTCGCGGCCACGGCGTCGATAAAATGCGGCTTGCGCGCGGCCATAATTCACCACAAAAATGGGCTCATAGCGGCGAAAACAAGTCACCCCGGGGTCGCCTTCGGGCCGCAAAAAGGCAGCGATCTGCGGACGTCGACGCTCGGGCTGATCTCGTACAAAATCGGCAAACGGGGTAAACTCTACCATGTCCCGGGGGGGCATGTAGCGCAATTCCGCCTATCTCCATGGCGGCGTACAGGGAGGTTCGAGAGGCGTTGGATACGAATCTGATCGTCGAGATGCTGCCGCAGCCAGACGATTACACTTGCGGCCCCACGTGTCTGCACTCGGTTTATCGCTACCACGGCGATCAAATCGACCTCACGCAGGTGATCGCCGAAGTAGGTCGCGTGGAAGGGGGCGGCACCCTCGACGTCTTCCTGGCCTGCCACGCTTTGCGGCGCGGCTACGCGGCCACGATCTATACGTACAACCTGCAGCTTTTCGATCCGACCTGGTTTCGGCCGCGGCGGGCCGATCTGCCGGACCTCTTGCGCCGCCAGATGGCCTTCAAGGATTCGCCCAAGTTGCAAGTCGCCACCGCGGCGTACTTGGAGTTTCTCGAGCTCGGCGGCCACTTGCGTTTCGAGGACCTGACAGGCAGCCTGATTCGCAAGTATCTCAGCCGGTCGATCCCTGTGCTCACGGGCTTGAGCGCAACGTATCTGCACCGCGCCGCGCGCGAGTACGGCCCCGAATGCGAGCCGGATAGCGTCCGCGGAGAACCGACAGGGCATTTTGTCGTCCTGTGCGGCTATCACAAAGAATCGCGGGAAGTGCTCGTGGCCGATCCGCTCGCGCCCAATCCCGTCGCCGGCGACAATCGCTACGTCGTGAGCATGGAACGCGTGATTTGCTCCATCTTGCTGGGCATTGTCACCTACGATGCAAACCTCTTGATTATTGAACCGCGCAAACAGCGCAAACAAGGAAGTCATGCCGGTCTTGATCGTCGTTAACAACGTCAACGAGTGGCCGTTCCAGATCCCCGGTGTAGCGGTCGTTGACGCGAAGAGCTATCTCACCAAGCCCGAGTACGGCGAGGTGCGCGGCGCCAAGGTGTTCAACCTCTGCCGTTCGTACCGTTACCAGAGCCTCGGCTATTACGTGACGCTGTTGGCCACGGCGCGCGGTCACAAACCGCTGCCGAACATCATGACCATTCAGGACATGAAGTCGCAAACCGTGGTGCGCTTCGTCTCGGACGACCTGGACGACCTGATCCAGCACAGCCTGGCGCCGATCGAATCGGACAAATTCACGCTCAGCATCTACT
>CAMFLN010000872.1 GCA_945957305.1 uncultured Planctomycetaceae bacterium
CCGCAAGGGAATCAGCGACCTTGAGAAGTCGCGAGTATCCCACATTTCTCACCGCCTTTCAACGGTGTCGGGGGCACTGAACGCCCGGCACTGTGACCACAACCGGCGATTCTCTCCTCACCGCGAGAGCTCCGCCGCCACTGCCGATGCCCTGGTCATCGACGCTTACGAGAACTCGCGTCTCCCCTTGCACCGCTAGCTACTTCAAGCATTATTTGCGCTGCTCGCGCAGGCTGTCGCAGCTCACTGGCCTCCGTTTTTTGCCTTGGGCCGGGTCTGCCCGCTCTGGTTGCACACTCGACGGCGGTGAAAAGCCTGGGAAACACCAGGCTATCCCAGCCCGAGAATGTTTTCGAGCGATGGCACATTTTGGAAGTGCAACAACGTGGGCAGCCGCACTCTCAGGCGGAGGGTGTCCGGAGTTGGCCCTGCGGCAATCTTCAGGGCGTCACCGACTCTAACCGGCCAAGGCTCGGGTAGCAGGCGTGGCCTCGGCCGGGGCGTTGACCTCGGGCAGCTTGATCGTCGCACCAGGGGGCATGCGGCGCTCTTGCGTGATGCCACGATGGGTGCCGACGAAGAACTCGTAGAAATGCGCCGCCAGACCATTGCGGTAATCGCGGCCCAGCTGATCCACGATCTCATTCCATTTCAAGTTGCTGCGATAGACCAAACGGTATGCCGCCTTCAGCTGTGTGATCTCGGCCGTGGTCGCGCCATTGCGTCGCAGTCCGATGGAGTTCAAGCCCACGACATAACCGCTGCCGCCGTCGATCGTGACGAAGGGAGGAATGTCTTTGACGATGCGCGCTTGTCCGCCGACCATGGCCATCCGGCCAATGCGGCAGAATTGATGGACCGCTACGCCGCCTGAGACAAATGCCCGGTCCTCGACGATCACATGTCCGGCCATCATGCAGTTATTGGCGAATATGACGTGATCGCCGACGTGGCAGTCGTGAGCGATATGTGCGCCGGCCATCATCAGGTTGTTGTTGCCGACGATCGTCAGATGGCCTTCTTCCATCGCACGGTGAATCGTGACGTTTTCGCGAATCGTGTTGCCCGAGCCGATGATCATGCTGCCGGGTCGTTCGGGAATGCGCACATGCTGTGGCAGTCCGCCGAGCACGGCCCCTTCGAAGATGTGGTTGTTGTCGCCGAGCGTGGCGTCGGCTTTGATCACGGCGTGCGATTCGATCGTGCAGTTATGTCCGATCGCGACGTTGGCTTCGACAACCGCGAAGGGCCCGACAGTGACATTGTGCCCCAGTTTTGCGGAAGGATGGATGACAGCAAGCGGGTGGATCTTCACCTGTGTGGCCTCAACGGGAGAAGTAGGGCGGTGGACTTGGGCAGGAGATCTGAGAATGTGGATACTAGCGGTGGGTCAGGTCCGCGGGAGTCTTTCGTCCGTGCGGGAAATTCCATCCACGGTTAGGTATCGGTTCGCTGGTAGGGGCTTTTCAGTTGGGCCAGGGTCGCCGATCCATCTTGCCGCGCTTGCCGTCGCGCCTGTCGCAGGTTCTCAGCCCACCCCGCTCGCGGGCCGATAATTTTTTGCAGATTCACCATTTTCCCGCAGAAGCAGAGGGCCGGCGTTCAATACGCCCGCGGCGGCGGTCCTGCTGTCGGAGGGAGGAACGGCGTGCGGGCGTTAAAGTTTGCCTTCCCTACCCTCCCTCCGAGCGGGGCCATAAGTTGGTAAACTCGCGGCACGGCAATTAATGGTTAGCGACAATACGTCTGCCGATTTCCCGGGCGGTACGGACAGTCCCAGGACGCCAAAGTCCAGCGTCTGGCCCCATTCAGCCCGGGCTTACCGAGCAATTCCCACGGAGCGATTTCGCATGGCAACGAGTGAGCAACTTTACGACGAAGCGACGAAACTGAAAGACGCCGGTCAACTCGACGAAGCGGCGAACAAACTCAACGAGTTGTTGACGCAAGATGCGGACTACGCCCTGGCGCACTCCGCGCTGGCCGTGGTCTATACGCGGCTGCGCAAGCACGATGAGGCGATTAAACATGCCTTGCGAACTTGCGAACTCGAGCCCAACGACGCCTTCAGCTTCACGGCTCTGAGCGTGACCTTCCAAAGGGCCGGCAAAATCCTCGAAGCCGAAGACGCGATGGCGCGGGCACGTGCCATCCAAGGACATCACCATCATTAAAGGGGCAATACGGCCGCCTCAGCAATGTTGGCAAAGCTGGCGGCGGCTGGTCGTGGCTGGTGCGCAGAAGTCGCCAGCGCGGATCGAGACAGACAGGTGAGTTGATGGAAACCATCACCCTGCGCGACGCCTCGGCAAGCGATCTCGCAAAGATCAGCGAAATCTACAATTATTATGTGGTGCACTCGACCTGTACCTACCAGCTCGAGCCCGAAACTCTGGCCGCTCGACAAGCGTGGTTTGCATCACATGACGCCGACAAATATCCGGTTGTCGTCGTCGAACTCGATAACCAGATTGTGGGCTGGGGATCGCTGTCGAAGTTCCATGTACGGGCGGGCTACGATCCCACCGTCGAGGCCTCGGTC
>CAMFLN010000873.1 GCA_945957305.1 uncultured Planctomycetaceae bacterium
GAGATTCCTCTACGTCTCGTGGGCTCGGAGATGTGTATAAGAGACAGGTCCTACATCGAGCCTGAAATTAACCTCGTCGAATTGTAGGTCGCGGTCCAGGCGCAGGCTGTCCGCCCAGTACCACGACAAACCACGTACGCGACAAAGAGGCTGCCCGCACCAGGCTTGCCAAGGAAAACCTGCGCGCAATTAGACGACCTCAACAGAATGTGGCTGAATAATAGCGCGTCTGCAAACAGAAAAGTTTAACATTCGCCACGCGCGCGTCTTGAAGTGCTCATGCGGCATCGAGTTATGCCGCAAAAAAACAACTAAAGCTGTTGCCTGCATCGCGCCGACAGCATCATACGATGCGGACCGAAAATCTTGCGCAGATTTCCCTTGCGGAAAAACCGTTAAAATCCGCAGCTAGCAGACTTGAAATGCGGTAGTCGGTAGCTAGTAAACAGCAGTCAGACTAGCTACTGACTACCAACTACTGATTACTGCCTACGATTCGCAGCGCTTCCGTGGCTTTCAGGCGGATGTCGCCGGGCAGCTTTTCATTCGTCAGCCGCTCGATGGCGGCGCGCAGCGACTGTTGCTCGGACTCGGGCAACTTGCTGTAAATCACGAGCGCCGCTTGCAAGCCATTTTCGACGATCAGACTTCGTTTGAACTGGCGCGAGTCCTCTTCCGACTCGAGCTTCAACGAGCGCTCTTCATCCGGATCGAGCATCTCCAAGATCACGCTGAGGCCGGACGCGTCATGATGCCGCGCGAGGCCTGTCGCCGCGTTGTAGCGCACATCGGGGTAAAGGTCTTGCAGCAACTTCTGCAACACTCCGCGCGACGGCTCGTCACCGACGACGCCGAGCGCGAAGGCGGCGACCGAGCGGATTTGCGGATCGGTATCCGTCGCGGCCTTGGCCAACACTTCGTCGATCTGCGCCTGATGAGGATTTTCGACCGCATGCTCACTACCGGTGGCTGAGGCGCCGGCCGATAGGTTCGCAGACAGCACCGCCAAGCCTTCGAGCGCGGCGCGACGCACGGCGATTTCTTCCGGACGCGCCCGGCCTGCCGCTTCCAACAGCGGCGGCGCCACGTCCGGTACCGCGAACTCACCCAATACGCGGCACAAATAAATGTCGAGCATCTCCTGCTCTTCCCCGTCGTTCGGCTCCTTCAATTCGTCGGTCAAGAGCGAGGATAACTGCTGCGCCAAATGTCGATCGCGCTTCAACTCGACGTTCCGCGTATCATTTAACACGTCAGCCAGGCTGGCCGCTGCTTGCCAGCGAGCCTTGCTGTTGGAGCGCAGGGCCGCGACGTACTTCGTGGGGTCCGAACCCATCTGCGCCAGCCAGTTGAACAGCAGCCACACCAGGACGATGATGATGACAATCACCGCCGGCACGACGAACAACTGCAGGATAAATCGCGCGCTGGGGGGTTCGACCGGGGGCAAACCGTGATCCGGCGCGGCGGGTGAACGAAGATCTTGTGGCTCAGCCATGCAGAAGGGCGGGCGGCGCAAAACGAGGAAAATGGTGCGACGCCGCGAATTTTCGCCGGCATTTTCCGGCGGATTTGCTAACGGTTGAAGGCGTGCGCTCGATACAGAGAGTGTAGGTGGCCGCAGGTTTACGTCAAGCCGCGCCGCCGTGCACGGCGTACTGGACAGGCCTAGATATCTCCATGCAACTATTGGATTTGACGCTGCCGGACGCCGCGGCGAACGTGGCTCTCGACGAGGCGCTCTTGGAAGAGGCCGAACTCTCGGCCGAGCCCCGGGAAGTGCTGCGCCTGTGGGAGCCGGCTTCAGCCATGGTCGTCATGGGGCGCTCGTCGCGGCCGGAGATCGAAATCGATCTCGAAGTGTGTGCCCAGCGTCGTGTGCCAGTGATCCGCCGCACTAGCGGTGGGCTGGCGATTGTCACTGGCCCTGGTTGCTTGATGTATTCCTTGGTTCTGTCGCTCGAACAGCGTCCCCAGCTCAGAGGAATCGACCAAATTCACTGTCACGTTCTGGGACGGATGGTCGAGACGCTTGCACTCGTTGCGCCTGGGACAGTGCGGTGTGGTACAAGCGACCTGGCTTTTGCGGCCGAGGAGAGGGGCGCGTCAACAGCGGGCGCGGCATGCGACTTGCCCCAGCATCGGCAGCAGGCGCTGCGTAAATTTTCGGGCAACAGCTTGCGCGTCAAACGCCGGCACGTACTATATCACGGCACGCTGCTCTACGACTTCGACCTGCGCCTGGTCGAGCAGTTGCTGCGGCACCCGCCCCGCGAGCCGGGCTATCGCGCCGGTCGCAGCCATGGCGAATTCGTCGCCAATTTGCCGTCGTCGCGCGAGCAACTTCGCGCGGCCGTTCTCGCCGCCTGGCAACCCGCGGGTCAGCGCATCGTTTGGCCTGCGGAACAAACAAAGAAACTCGTCGCCGAGAAATATTCGCAGGCCGCATGGAATGCGGAAGGAAACATTTAACCACGGCCCATCACGGTGTTATTACTCACCGCCGCGGTCTCTGACGCTGGAATCACTCACATCCCAAT
>CAMFLN010000874.1 GCA_945957305.1 uncultured Planctomycetaceae bacterium
GGCTAAGCCGAGCACCGCGACGACGGGTTGGTCTTTCGCGAGAGCCGTGTACGCTTCGATGGCTTCATCATATTTGCCGGCCAGTAGCAACGATCGCGCTTCGCCGGCCGATGCGGTGGCGTCGTCATCCGCCTTCGCTGTGACTTGCGCCGTGCACGCCAGAGCAAACAGCACGAGCAAGCAAGTCAGCGCTTGCCTTTGACGGGCGCGATAGGGCACGCCATCCGCATGGTCACGGCACATGACGCCCGGGAGCATGTTCGAGTTTCCGACGCAAGTGCATGTGCCGGGCCTGGGAAGGGAAATCACGACGAATTCGCGCGTGCTCGGGGGACCGGTATTTTCACCGTATCGCGCCGCCCCGTAGGCAGCAAGCCACGGCGCTCGCGCGGTTTGACAGCCAGTCGCGATCAACCTTATTATGCCTCGGACGTTGCGAAATTTGGTAATTGCTAGCTGAAAAACTCTTGACTAGTGCATCGTCAAAGCCTGATTTTCGGGTGGGGTGCCATGGCCACGCTCGACGTGGCCATGCCGAAGCGTCGAGAGGACACCTACTGCAAGCAAACCCATGCTCACGTCAGCGTGAGCATGGCACCCGAACTTTTACAGTTGACAAAGCACTAGCGCACAGTGATAGGGCCTTTCATGGAAGCCAAGCCCCCGGTTAGTTATGCCGATTTTGCCAAGCTCGATCTGCGCGTTGCCAAGGTGATCGCGGCGCGCGAACATCCCAACGCTGACAAGCTGTTGCTGCTGACCATCCGCGTCGGCGACGTCGAGAAACAAATCGTGGCGGGCGTGCGGGCACATTATCCCGCCGAATCGTTGGTCGGGCGGTCGATCGTCGTGGTCAACAATCTCGAGCCGGCCGTGATCCGCGGGGAAGAATCCAATGGCATGTTGCTGGCCGCGAGCGACTCGGCCGGCGTGACGTTGCTTACCCCCGATCGGGAGTGTGAGGCGGGCGCGGGCATTAAGTAGCCGAGTTCAAGTCGTCGCGCGCGTCGTCGTTGCGCTACGCCGCTGCCACGAAAAATCCTGCCCCCTGGGCCGCGTTTGACGGGCACCACTTGGGCGGATTCCGCCGCTTCCAAGCGATGTGCTATTCTATTGCTAGTGACCGGCGCGACGGATGCGCCTCTCCTCCGACGTACTACGTTGACGGTGTCCATGGACGATAAGCAGACATTCCTGTCGCCCGATTTGGCCTATCGCCTGGCAGCGATCGACATTGGCACCAACAGTATTCGGTTGGTGATCGTCGAGCCGTTACGGGACGGGTCTTATCGCATCCTCGATGAGGAAAAAGAGACGACGCGGCTGGGTCGCAACCTGGCCAAGACCCGGCGGCTCGACCCGGTGGCCGTCGAAGAATCGCTCGACGCGCTGCGCCGCATGAAGCAAATCGCGGCCGGCTTTCAGGCACGCGAGGTGCGTGTGATCGCGACGTGCGCCGTGCGCGAGGCCAAAGACGGCGCTGAATTCTGTCGCCGTGCCAAGGACGAGGTGGGGCTCGACGTTGAAGTCATCAGCGGCGAACAGGAGGCACGGCTCGCTTTCTACAGCGTGGCCCGCAATTTCCAGTTGCTCGGCAAGAACGTCGCCATTGCCGACATTGGCGGCGGCAGCACCGAAATCATTCTCGCCTCGGGCGAAATGGTCGAGGCGATCTACACCACGCCGCTGGGCGCCGTCCGTTTGACTGACGAATACATCGGCGGCGGGGAAGTGCAACTCGACGATTTCGAAAACATGGTCGAGGCGATCGATCGCAAGCTGCGTCGCGAAATCAAAAAGCGCTTCTTCGTGCCGCACCTGCTGATCGGTTCCGGCGGAACCTTCACGACCCTGGCCGACATCGTCATGGCCAGCAAGGGACAAACCGGGTTGCCGCTGCGAGGGTATGAAATCACTCACGCCGAAGTGCGCCACGTGCTGGACCGCCTGCGCAAAATGCCCGCCAAAGCGCGGCGCAATGTGACGGGGCTCAGCAGCGATCGCGCCGACATCATCATCGCCGGCATTGCGATCATCGACCGCTTGATGCGCCGCTTCAAAGTCAATCGGTTGCAGGTTCACAGTCGCGGGATTCGCGATGGTCTGATCCTGACCATGATCGATACGACGCTGGGAACCATCAGCCAGGATCCCCACGACCAGGACGCGGCCATCGAACGCTTCGCCGCCGGCTGCGGAGTCGACCTGGCGCACGGGCGGCAAGTCGCTCGTTTGGCCGGTTCGATCTTTGCCCAGTTGCAAGAACGGTATGAATTGCGGCCCGTGGACGGGCAATTGCTCGAAGCCGCGGCGCGCCTGCAGGACGTCGGCTACCTCATCGATTACGACAAGCATCACAAACACAGCTACCACTTGATTCTCAACAGCCGCCTGGCGGGCTTTCGGCCGCAAGAATTGGAACTGATCGCGAATATTGCACGCTATCACCGCGGCGGAAAGCCGAAGCAGAAACACGCCAATTTCGAGCGCCTGGCCGCCGATGACCAGGAACGCGTACGACGCCTGGCAGCTATTC
>CAMFLN010000875.1 GCA_945957305.1 uncultured Planctomycetaceae bacterium
TCTACGTCTCGTGGGCTCGGAGATGTGTATAAGAGACAGTTGTTGAAGAACGCGTATAGCCGGTAGTAATCTTTTTGCGTGATGGGATCGTATTTGTGATCGTGGCACTGGCCGCACGCGACGGACAGGCCCAGGAACACCGTGCCAGTGGTATTCACGCGATCGACGATGTAGGCCGTGTGATACTCCTCGGGAATCGCGCCCCCTTCGAAATTGATCATGTGGTTGCGATTGAAACCACTGGCAATTTTCTGCTCGATCGTGGCCCCTTCGAGCAAGTCGCCGGCCAGTTGCTCGACCGTGAATTGATCGAACGGGAGGTTGCGATTGAACGAATTGATTACCCACTCGCGCCAATGGGTCATGTCACGGCCATTGTCGATGTGATAGCCGTTGGTATCTGCAAACCGGGCCGCGTCCAGCCAATCGAGTGCCAAGCGTTCGCCGTAATGGGGCGAAGCCAGCAAACGATCCACGACTTTCTCATACGCGTCGGGGCTGTTATCGAGCACAAAGCTCTCGACCTCGGCCGGCGTGGGGGGCAAGCCTGTCAGATCGAACGTCAGCCGGCGCAGCAGCGTGGCGCGATCGGCCTCGGGCGAGGGCTGCAGGCCCTCCTGCTCGAGCCGCGCGAGAATGAATCGATCGATCGCGTTGCGCGGCCAGGCGGCCAATTTCACCGCGGGCAGCTCCGACCGCCGCGGGACGATGAAGGACCAATGCTGTTGGTACTCGGCCCCCTCGGCAATCCACTGCCGCAGCACGTCGCGTTCGCGCGGCGTGAGTTGCTTTTGCGTTTCGCGGGGGGGCATCACCATCGATTCGTCGGTCGAAGTGACGCGCGCCAGTAGTTCGCTCTCGTCCGGCTTGCCGGGCACAATGGCCAACGCGCCCGAGGCGGTCGGCTTACGCGAATCTTCGGCCACGTCGAGCCGCAGGTCTCCCTTGCGCTCGCGCGCGTCCGGCCCATGGCACTTGAAGCAATGGTTCGACAGGATCGGCCGCACATCGCGGTTGTAGTTGACCGTCTGTGGCTTGCCGGTCTCAGGCGGTGAGTCGGCAGCAGGTAGCGCCTCCCACGACAGGGAGAAATATGCCAGGGCCACCAGGACGATTCGTAGAAGCATGCGGGGAACCTCTCACAGGCGGAGGCAATCGAGGCGGGAAGGATCGCAGTCCGGCAGGCCGTGGCTCGCACCCAGCGGGCTAAAGGCCACTTAACCCAGTTTACCCGGCCGCAACTCCCGAACTCAACCACCGGGCCGGGCAATTCAGAGCTCGCTGACGAGTACGGCCGCTTGCAGCCTAACCGCCGGGCGGCAGTAACCGGAAATCTACCTCGGCCCGAAGGACCTTGCGCATGGCCTGGACCAGCTCGTCACAGCTTTCCAGCGGGTTGTCATCATTTCTGACCCGCCACCAGTCGGGCCAGCTTGCGCGCCGATGTGCTCAGGGGAAATTCGCCCAGCTCGGCCGGCACTACCCAGCACGTCTCCTGCGGCTGCTGCGCACTGGCGGCGTCCTTCTTTGTACGTCCGCACTGTGCCACGTACTGCGCTTCATAACAAGCGAGCGCAATGCGAAACCGCGTCACACTGTGGTGAATGATTGTCAGCCGGCGGCCGGGCTCGATCTTGATGCTGGCCCGCCGCGCCACTCCCTCAGCCAGTTGCCTCGCCAGTTCTGTTTGGTCCTCGGCCAACAAGGGAAAGCGCGGAAAGTCCCACATGCCAGCCCAACGTTCGTCCGGGCCTCGGCGCACGAGCAGGACTTTGGCGCCGCGGCGGACGACCACGGCCGCCTCACGAACCTCTTCGATTTGCGGACGCGCCCGCGCCGCGGGAATCTGCTCGGTCAGCCCCTGCCGATGCGTGGGGCAGAGCGTGGCCAACGGGCACTTTTCACAGCGCGGATTGCGTGGCGTGCAGACCTGGCTGCCGAGTTCCATGAGCGCTTGGTTGAAGCGCCCTACGTCGCGCGTCGGCAGCAATTGTTCGGCCGCGCTCCAAAGCAGCTTCTGTGCCGCGGTCGAATGCGTCGCGCCGCCAAAGGCCAGTAGTCGCGCGAGCAGCCGAATCGAATTGGCTTCGAGAATCGGATGCCGCTGGTCGAAGGCGATCGAGAGTACGGCCCCAGCCGTATAGCGCCCCACGCCCGGCAGGGCACGCACCGCTGCGGCGTCCGCCGGAAACTGGCCCTGATGTTCAGCGAGTATGACCTGCGCCGCGCGATGCATCTGCCGCGCGCGGCGATAATAGCCGAGTCCCTCCCAATAGCGCAGGACCTCTTGCTCATCGGCCCGGGCCAGATCCCCCACGGTGGGAAAGCGTTTCTTAAAACGCTCGAAGTAGGGAATGACCGCGGCCACGACGGTCTGTTGCAACATGATCTCGCTGACCCATACCGAGTAGGGGTCGCGCGAGCGCCGCCAGGGCCGGCCGCGGGCGCTCTTGCTGTACCAGTGCAACAATCGCCGCGTTAACGAGCTCCGCCATCGCGGCGACGCAAGTTCATGACAGGCGGCCGCATGCAGAC
>CAMFLN010000876.1 GCA_945957305.1 uncultured Planctomycetaceae bacterium
CTGCTATGCCCTGCTCGAACGCTAGATACAGCACATCAGCAAAGACGAGCTGAACCTGGTTCTATCGATCGAGGGGATCACGATCGCCGATGGCGATTCTTCCACTTCGATTGCTCGTGCCAGCGGCACGCTGCGAGTTGGCCGAAGCGACAGCGAAGCTCGACTCGTCTTCGAGACCGCGACGCCGACGCCGGCCGATACGGCGGCAGCCTCGACCGGCGATAGGATCCAATTGCGTGTCGCGCGGCACCACGAAACGACACAGCCTCGCGACGAGTGGGAGCTGCACACCGGACAACTGGCTCTGCCTTGCTCCTGGCTAAGCGCCATCTTGGGCCAGGCCCCCTCGCTGGAACAGGGACATTTTCACGGCTCGATTTGGGCCAAAGATGCCGCGTCGGGCGGAACCCTGACGGTGCGCGGCGGTTTGACCGGCGTTAACCTGGCGACACTCGCGGCCCAGCATTTCGGCCAGGTATTGGAAGGACACGTCGACGTCGAGCTGATCGAGCCGGCGCACCTGCAAGGGGGACGCTTGCTGGATCTTCATGCGCGGATCGTTGGCGGCCCGGGGCGCATCAGCCGCGCTCTGCTGACTTCCGCGGTCAGTTCTCTCGGCTGCGTGCCGGCGCAAGGTCAACGCGAGCCCGACGGCGTGCTGAACTTCGAACAGATGGCCCTGCAAGTGGCGATTGACGCACACGGACGCATGGTCATCGCCGGCCGCTGCTCACAGGCACGTGGCGCGTTGCTAAGCGCGGCCGATGGCCGGTCGCTCTTGGGCGAGCCGCGCCAACAGCCACAATCGGTGGTGAACCTGGTGCGTGCTCTCGGGGGTAGCGACCTGCCAACCATTCCCGCGACACCGCAAGCGGCGCAGCTGCTAAGCTGGCTGCCGCCGAATTCCACGGCGGTGAGTTCGGCCGAAAGCACGCCCGCGACAGCCGCTCGGTCACCAGCGCCGCAGCCCGACAGCGGCCAGCGTCGGCAGCGCTAAGGAAGGCTCACGCCTGCGGCGCGCCGGACGTGGTCGCAACGTCCTAAGGAATGTCGCGATCGCTTTACGCGGCCACGCGCGGGCTGCGCCATAAACGGCGCGGCACCATGGCCAAGGCCACGATCGCCAATTGCGAGGCGACGAATACCAAGAGCGCCAGGGCGATCCCTTCGGTAAACCCGTAAGAATGCAGCCCGACCGAGAGCTGGTTTACGCCGAACCAAGACCAGGCCACGGCGATGTTGCCGAGCACAGCCAGTACGGCGAGACCACGGTTCTTGACCATCTTGTCCCAATAGGCGTGCAGCACCAGCGCGTTCCAGAGGACGATGATCAAGGCGCCGTTTTCCTTCGGGTCCCAGCCCCAGAAACGTCCCCATGAATCGTCGGCCCACAGTCCGCCGAGCACGGTACCGACGAAGCTGAAGAAAGTGGCGAAACAGATGACGCCGTAGATCATCCGCGCAAGATCTTTTTCCATCTTCGCGTTGAGCGACGGGGTGAGCACGCCTCCTAGGATGTAGAGGATGCCCAGCCCGCCAGCGAGAAACGTCGTGGCGTAACCGAACGTGATGCAGGTCACGTGCGTGGCCAGCCAGAATTGCGTATCGAGCACGGCTTGCAGCACGGTGAACGTGTCGCCGTCGCCGGCCAGTTTGTCGGCGATCAGCAACGTTGAGAAACCGACGGCGCCGGCGATGATCGTCCCGATTCCCAAGCGGTACACCGCTTCGAGGATGATTCCCAAGAGGACCCCGGCCCAGCCGATAAAAATCGCCGACGAATACAGGTTGGTCACCGGCGGACGACCCGAGATGTATATCCGCGAAGCCAGGGCGATCGAGTGCAGGACAAAAGTAAACAGAATCAGCCCCAGAGCCGCGCGATTCAAGGGGCGTGCCCAGCCGAGCCACGCAAGCGCGGCCAAGGCAAACGCCACGACGTACAACCACGATGACCAGAAGAACAATCGCGAGTGATTGAAGAAGGCTTCGTAATCGATCTTCCTGACGTCCAGGCCGGCCGGCGGATGAGCCGTCAGCGCCGCGGCGTACGATGAGACCGCTTTGTTGAACTCGCCGGCATCCTGCTTGGCGTACGAAACGATAATGTCATTGAAGGCGATCGTGGCCGGATTCGGCTTCTGGTTCATCAAGTTGACCTGGGCATAGGCTTTGGTCCAGGCCGTGCAGTACGGATCCCAATCCCCTTCGCCGGTGGCCGGCGGTATGACCAGCGGCGCTTGCACGCGCGCAAACATGGCCTGCTGCTGGCGCATGGCATCGACCAGGTCTTCAGCCGCATGGTCAGGACGAATGCTCGGCTGGTCAAAGGCGGTCAGCAAGGTCGAGAACAGCCGCAGACGATTGTCGAGTTCGAGGATTTTCTTTTGGTAGACGCTGCGCTCCGCGGCGTCGGTGGCGTGCACCGCCTTGGATTGTTTATCAAACTCGGCCATGCGGTCGCGAAACTCATTGACCGAGTATCGATAGCCAGGCCGGCGCGAGAGTCCCAGCATGTCGAGCACTTCCAGGT
>CAMFLN010000877.1 GCA_945957305.1 uncultured Planctomycetaceae bacterium
GATCAATACCGACATGTTGCAGGTTGCCTGGGGGGTTGACGCGAACAGTTACCCCACGCCCGAGCAGTGGGCCGAGCGCGCTGTGCCCTTGATACTAGGCATCTCGGCCAAGGAAAACGGTCAGCCGCTAGCGGTGCGTTCAGGCGGGTAGAGCGATACTCCATTCGGCCTGCTGGGACTCGCGCGCTACAGGTATTCTATCGCGTTGACCATCTCTGCGGCTTCCAGGCAATCATGCATCAAGCACAACTGCCGAACAATTTCGCCTGTCGATCGTTGACCCTGAGCACAGTAGGCAATTCCATAGTGGCTCGTGCCAAGATCTGCATGCCGCAAGAAATCCGCATTATGAGTTACGACGACGCGCTGCGCATTAGCTGCGAAGGCAAGATGGGCATCATCGCTGGCGCCTAACAACTGGGCGTCGGCGGCTGTTGTCACGTCGATACCACGATTGCGGAGAGCGCGCTCAATATCGTGGCTGACTTGTTCATCAAGATGAAAGCGAAGGCGGTCCGGCATCCGCGATCTTGCGCTCCTGTGGACCGGGTCCAGTGCGGGCTCTCGTGCTTGCCGCCAATTCCTGTTCCTGACGCACCTCGTCTACGATTTCGGCGCGATGGTCGAAGTAATATGCTAGTGCGGCGTGAACTTGCGCTAGCGTCAAATGCGGGAGAGCACGTACGATGTCGTCAGGCGAACTTCCTTGGATTTCGGACAAGGTGTAAATGTCTTGCACGCGCACGCGCGTGCCGGCAACATAAGCGCGCTGTTGGCCCACGTGATTGTCGCGAATTTCGATATAGCGTGTCAGCGAGGTGCTCATAGATTTATCTTACCTCGCTGGCGCCGTTGCGATCAAATTCGCTGTTGACGGAAACACGCCCTACTCGAACCGCACCAGCAGGTCGCCGGTTTCCACCTGGACTCCGGGGCGGACCAGCACTTCTTTGATCTTGCCGTCGCGCTCGGCGTAGACCGTGGTTTCCATCTTCATGGCTTCCATCGACAGCAGCTTTTGCCCCTTGGCCACGGTATCGCCCGCCTGCACGGCGACGGTAACGACCGAGCCGGGCATCGGAGCACCGACCTGCGTCGGGTCACTGGCGTCGGCCTTCGGATGATGTACGGTCGAGGAATCGAGGGCTCGATCCTGCACCGTGACGTTGCGCGACTGGCCGTTCAGCTCGAAGAAGACCGTGCGGCGGCCGTCAGGATGTGGATCGCCCACGGTCAGGAACTTGACGATTAGGGTTTTGCCCTTCTCGATATCGAATGTGAACTCTTCACCCGGCTCAGGCCCATAGAAGAAGACCGGCGTCGGCAGCACGCTGGTGTCGCCGTACTGATCCTGCCGTGCGGCGTATTCGGCGAACACTTTGGGGTACATGAAGTAGGACATCACGTCGCGTGAGGTCGGCTTCTGGTTCAGAATCTTTTCGACCGTCGCCTCGGCAGCGCCAATATCCGCCGGTGGCAGCGTCGCGCCGGGCCGTTCGGTCAACGGCTTTGCGCCGCGCAGAATCCGCTTTTGCACGGCCGCGGGGAATCCGCCCGGCGGCAGCCCCATGCGCCCCGAGACCAGGTCGACCACGGACTCGGGAAACGCCAATTCGCGTTGTGGGTCGAGCACGTCCTGCACCGACAGGTCGCCGGTGACCATGAACAGCGCCATGTCACCAACAGCCTTCGAACTGGGCGTGACTTTGACGATGTCACCGAACAGCTTGTTCACCTCGGCGTAGACACGGCAAACGTCGCGCCAGCGATGCACCAGCCCGATCGCCTTGGCCTGTTGATACAGATTCGTGTACTGCCCGCCCGGCATTTCATCGACGTAGACGTCGGCGGTGCTGGCCAGCATGCCGGTTTCGAAGGGCGTGTAGAATTCGCGCACCGCGGCCCAGTAGTCGGCTATTTGCTGTAGCGGCTCGAAGCCCAATCCCGTGTCGCGATCGGTAAACCGCAACGATTCGACCAGCGAATTCAGATTCGGCTGCGAGGTCAGGCCCGAGAATGGCGCCATGGCCGCGTCAGCGATGTCGAGGCCCACTTCCGCGGCCTTGAGCACGGCGCCGGCCTGTACTCCGCTGGTGTCGTGGGTGTGGAAATGGATCGGAATGCCCACTTCCTGCTTCAAGGTGCGCACCAGCCGCTCGGCGGCGTAGGGCTTGCACAAGCCGGCCATGTCCTTGATTGCCAAGGTGTGCGCACCGAGCTTCTCCAGCTCTTTCGCCATGTTCACATAGTATTTCAGGTCGTACTTCGTGCGCTTCGCATCCAGAATGTCACCGGTGTAGCAGATCGCGGCCTCGCAGATCGCGCCCGATTCGATCACTGCTTCCATGGCCACGCGCATGTTCTCGACCCAGTTGAGCGAGTCGAAAACGCGGAAGATATCCATGCCGGCCTGGGCCGTCTCCTTGACGAAGGCCCGCACGACGTTGTCCGGGTAATTGGCATAGCCCAGCGCGTTCGACGCGCGGAACAACATTTGGAACAGGATGTTCGGAATTCGCTCGCGCAGGTC
>CAMFLN010000878.1 GCA_945957305.1 uncultured Planctomycetaceae bacterium
GTGCATGCACGAGCTGAAGCTGATCGTCGACCTGTTCTATCAGGGCGGCTTGAACTACATGCGGTACAGCGTTTCGAACACGGCCGAGTACGGCGACTACACCCGCGGCCCGCGGATCGTGACCGATGAGACCCGCAAGGAAATGAAGAAGATCTTGCAAGAGATCCAGAACGGTACGTTTGCCCGCGAGTGGATGCTGGAAAACAAGGCCAACGCCCCGGCATTCAAAGCCACACGCCGCCGCGAGCGCAACCACCCGATCGAGACCGTCGGCCGCCAGCTACGCCGCCTGATGAGTTGGATCAAGTCGAAGGAAGTGTGAGCAATAGTGGGCCGAGGGCAGCAGGCCGAGGGCAGTTGTAGGACGCTGTAGCCAGTAGTTAGTAATCAGTAGTCGGTTGCCAGTAGCCGGTATCAATTGATGCCGGCGTGTGCTGTACAACCCCTCTCTTCCTTTGGGAGACGGGAGGATGAGAGGTTGGCGCGACCTCTCGTTGCGGTTTGCCGTTGCCTGCGATGTCTTCATGAACCGCCCTTGCCAGGCGGCGTCAGGCAGGGACAATAGTAGCGTAGCCGCGCGGCGTGTCGCGGCGACCGTTCCTGCGAAGGTAAGCTCCATGTCCCAAGTGCCGACCACCGCGACGACCGACGTCACTACCCGGGAGGCGGTCAACGAACTCAAGCCCGGCGATCGCGTTGAGGTGTTTCATCAAGTCAAAGTCGGGCAGAAGACCTGGAACACCAAGACGGTTGGCGAGGTCGTGCGTTGCGAGCGCCGCCGGCATGGCCTGCACTTCCGCCGTAACCCCGACGACAAAGCGTTCAGCGATTTAATCGTACTCAAGCAAGCCGACGGCTCGCTGACCACGGTCACGATGGACGAGTACTCGCAGCTGCGCCGCCTGGCGAAATAGAAAAGTTGCGACACTCCCTTGGCGGCTAAGACTGTCGCATGAATTCCTCTCTCCCTCGCGGGAGAGGGTGGCTCCGCCGTAAGGCGGAGACGGGTGAGGGGGCGAAGCGGCACACGAGCGAAATCCTATCGCCTCGGCCGCGAAACTTATGAACCCCGAAGCTCCCAAGTCGACACCCCTCTTTCGCGAGCATCCGCGCTCGTTTGAGACGAATCGCTTTGTCTATCCGGTCGTCAGCCGGCGGTCGGCAGGGGTTTCGCTTGGCGTAAATCTGAATCCCGACAAGGTCTGCAACTTCGACTGCATCTATTGCCAGGTAGATCGGGTCAGCACCAGTGAGACGCGTTTTGTTGGCCGCGACCAATTGCTGGCCGAGCTGGACCATATGCTCTCGCTGGTCACCTCGGGCGAATTGTTTGAGCATACGCGCTTTCGCGATACGCCGGCGCCCCTCCGCCGGCTGAACGACATTGCCTTTAGCGGCGATGGCGAACCGACCACCTATCGTGACTTCGACGAGATCGTGGCCGCCTGCGCCGACGTCAAACGTCGGCATGGCCTGCACGACGTCAAGATGGTGCTGATCACCAACGCCAGCATGTTTCACCGCCCGGCGGTCCAGCGCGGTCTAGCGATTCTGGATCAAAACCAGGGGGAAATCTGGGCCAAGCTCGAAGCGGGGACCGACGCTTACTATCACCTGATCGAGCGAACGACAATTCCGTTCCAGCGCATCCTGGACAATATCACGGCCGCGGCCCATGTGCGGCCATTGGTCATCCAGTCGCTCTTCATGCGGGTCGACGGCGTGCCGCCGAGCGATGTGGAACTCACGGCCTTCTGCGATCGGCTGAACGAGATTACCGCCGCGGGGGGCAAGCTCGCGCTGGTGCAAATCTACACCGTGGCCCGACGCCCGGCCGAGTCGAACGTGACGCCGCTGACCGATGCCGAGGTGGATGCGATCGTCGAACTGGTGCGCACGCGCACAGGCTTGCCGGCCCTGGGCTTTTACGGCGCGTCGACGCTCTGAGATTGAGCGTGGCTGCGCAGGGCGCACAGGCAAAGCTGGTGGCACAGGGATAGAAGACCCCTCACACTCGCCGCAGCAACGCCGGAAGATGATGCAACCGACAATTTGCCATGCTCACGGCCAGCGTGAGCATGGCACTCTGACAGCAGAAAAACTGAAAGTTTCTACCGGTCTGCGGCCTTGGTCAGTTCAAACGTGTCGAACAGTAGGCCGTCGATGTCGTAGGCCTTGAAGACGATGGTGCGATCGCTGATCGCGGCATAGCAGTAGTGGAACGCCCGCTGAAAGTGCAGGCTGAACCACGTGCGCTGCGGGGCCGCCTGTTCGAGCGACCCGCCACCGCCACCGCTGGTCAGGTAACGGACCCCCTTTTGCTGGTTGATCGCCATGTCGAAGATCGGCCACGTCCGCTCGTACAGGTGGATGTGCCCGTTGAAGGCGATATCGACACCGTATTTTTCATACAACGGTACAACCTGCCGGGCGTTGCGATCGCCGTAACCGAATTGCGTGCCGGCGTCCCCTTTGTGATGATCGCCGTAGTCGTTCTCATCCGAGCTGAAACAGGGATGATG
>CAMFLN010000879.1 GCA_945957305.1 uncultured Planctomycetaceae bacterium
CAATGGCATCGTGCACAATCCCTCGGTCAAACGATTGTGGCCGCTCGTGGGAGATGACGAAGCGCGGGGCCCCTTGAACCCGGGACAAGATTTTTGCACCTCCGGGCGACCGCTGGTGAATCTGTCCTTCGCCATTAACTACCGCTTCAGCCATCGCTACGACCCGACCGGGTACCATATCGTCAATGCAGTGCTCCATGTGCTCAATGCGCTGCTGGTGTGCGCGATCGTGCGGCGCGTGTTGCTACTCGACTTTTTCCAGGGAAGGTTTGCGCGCGTTGCTTACCCGTTGGCGCTCGCCACGGCGCTGCTATGGGCCGTGCACCCGCTGCAGGTCGATGCGGTACAATACATCACGCAACGGACCGAACTGATGGTCAGCTTCTTTTACCTATCCGCGCTGGCTGCCAGTTTGCATTATTGGGCGGCGACGTCGCCAGCAAGCCGCGCCGCCTGGCTGGCAGTGGCCACGATCGCCGGCCTGGGGGGCGCCGCTTCGAAAGAGGTCATGGCGTCCGCGCCGGCTATGGTTCTCCTCTTCGAACGCACGTTCATCGCCGGGTCGTTCGTCAAGGCGCTACGCAATTCCTGGCCGCTCTACCTTGGACTGTCGCTCACCTGGGTCATGCTGCTGTTCTTAAACGTCGGTGGGCCGCGCTCCGAGACGGCCGGCTTCAACGTCGACCTGGCGCCCTACGTCTGGTGGTTCACACAGTGCAAGGTGCTGTGCATGTACTTGGGCTTGGCGATCTGGCCGTGGCCACTCGTGATCCACTACGAATTCCCGTTTCTGAATACGCTGGCAGTGGCCTGGCCCTGGATATTGGCGGTTACGCTGCTGGCAATCGTCACGATCGTGCTCGTCTGGCGGCGCACGGCGGCCGGCTTTGTGCTGACCTGGGTGGTGGCCATTTTATCTCCGACGCTGGTCGTACCGATCATCACCGAAATTGCCGCCGAACGGCGCATGTACATGCCACTGGCCGCGCTCGCTGCGCTGGCGGTCGCCGGAACCTACACGCTCATCGGTCGTTGGATGCAAACTCGCGCGCGAACGGCTGCGGATTCAGGCGGTGCCTCACGCCCGCTTGTCGTGACTTGCGCGTCTGCCCTGGCAGTGGCCGTCATCTACGGCAACGTCAGCGCCAAGCATTTGCAACTCTTCAACGATCCGCTGGCGCTCTGGCAGGACGCCTTGAAGTACCAGCCTGGCAGTTCCATCTCGCAATTCAACGTGGGCATCACCCTCACGACACTGGGACGGCCGCAGGAAGCCATTCCATACTACGAAGAAGCCATTCGCATCAAGCCGCGTGATGGCGGTACGCATAACAATTTGGGATTCGCGCTGTTGCTGGTCGGTCGAATTAACGAAGCGGTCAAGCACCTGGAAGATGCCGTGGCGCTAAAGCCCGAGTCCGCCGAAGCCCACAACAACATGGGCCTGGCGCTTGCGCATCTCGGTCGCACGGATGAATCGCTCAAAGAGTTCGAAATGGCAATGGAGTTGCGCCCGGAGTACGTCGACGCCACGGTCAACAGCGGCGTCCTGCTCTCGCGCCTGGGACAACCGAGTGCCGCCGTGGCACGCCTGCAAGAGGCTTTGCGCTGGGATCCGGACCACCTCGATGGGCTGACGGCGCTGGTCAATGCCTATCTTGAATCGGGTCAGGCGGCACAAGCCGTGGCCACGGCTGAACACGGCTTACAAGCGGCCCGCGACCAAGGACGACCGGAACAGGTAGCGCAGTTCGCATCGTTCTTGAAAGATCACAGCGCCGGCGCAACGGGGTCCAGGGCCGGCCCACCCATTCGTCCTGGGACATAGTTTGCTCAGGATGGGTTACGGCTTGCCTGCCGCGCCGCGCGTTTCTCGGCCTTGTTTTTCTTAGGCCGGTTCTTGATCGTCACTGTATTGGCGTCGACCTGCACCGCGCCACGCGTGATGTCATCGGCATTCGTAACGGGCAGGAATCTGGCCAGCTCTGCTTTCTGCGTTGCCAGATCCTCGCGCCCTGCCAGGTTTTCCCACTCGTACGGATCCTGCGTTTCGTCGTACAACTCTTCGTCACCGTTGGCGTAACGGATGTAGCGCCACTCGGCGCTGCGCACAGCGTGATTCTGATAGCCGAATGTCGTTAGCGCCGGGCGAGACCACGCCGCTTGCGGATCCGCCAACAGCGGTCTGAGCGACGGTCCCTCGACGTGCGCGGGGGTGGGAATTCCGGCCAGGTCCGTCAGCGTGGGATAGATCGACATGAAATCGACGGTTCGCACGCAGCTTCCGCCCGGCTTCGTGACACCGGGCGCGATCCAGATGAGGGGCGCTCGCGTGGCCTCTTCCCACAGCGCAAACTTGCGCCAGTGCTCCTTCTCGCCCAGGTGCCAACCATGATCGCCCCATAGCACCACGATCGTGTTGTCACGGTAGGCGCTCTTGTCGAAGGCGTCGAGCAGTCGCCCGACCATGGCGTCAGCGTACGAGACCGCCGCCAGATAACCTTGCACCGCTTCTTTCCAGC
>CAMFLN010000880.1 GCA_945957305.1 uncultured Planctomycetaceae bacterium
GTCCGACGCCAGGAAAATCAGCTGCCGAAATGGCCCAGGTCATTATCGATGGCCGCGGGATTCGCCATCGCCCTGTGGGGGGCCGGACACGCTCTTTCGCGTGGTCAGGAGCCAACGCCGGCCGCTAGCCAGCCACCGTCGCAAACGGTGAAAGGCGAACTCTTTGGCGCTCCGGCCGTCACGCCCTTGCCGAATGGGCCCGCCGCCGACGCGCTGACGGGACCGATCGACGAAGGGAGTTCCGCCGCCCAGTTTTACAACCTGCCTGTCGGCCCCGGCATGGTCGAAGGAGATTGCCCTCCGCAAAATCCGTGGCGGTGCGCCGTCGACTGCAAACGCGGTGGCCCCTGCAATGAGCAGACGTGGGACGACGAGCGGCCGATTCCGTGGCAAGTCTTCGCGCAGGGCGAATACGTCGGCCCAGCTCGCATGCGACACGTTCCCGAGTACCGGCTGCGGGTCAATGACCGCATGGCGCTCGTGTTTCGCTTGACCACAATCCCCAGTGCTCAGCCCTATCAATTGTCGGTGGGGGACGAAATCACGATCGAATCTTTGACCAGTGACGACGTGCAACGCAGTGTGATCATTCAGCCCGACGGCACAGTCACATTGCGGTTGCTGGGTCAAGTTCGCGTGGCGGGGCGTTCGATCGAAGAAGTGCGTCACGACCTGGACCAGCGCTACCAGAAGTTCCTGCGCGATCCCTCGATTACGGTCACGCCGATCAAGCTGAACTCGCGGTTAGAAGAATTGCGGGCCACGGTCGACGCTCGCCAGGGCGTGGGTGGCCAGCAACGCGAAGCGCGCGTGACGCCCGAGGGGACGATCCAATTACCCGGCCTCGGCTCGGTACCCGCCCAGGGATTAACGCTGAACGAATTGAAGCGCGAAATCGACGTGCGCTACACGCAGCTGGTCGAAGGCTTCGAAGTCACTCCGGTGCTGGTCGAGCGTGCGCCGCGTTATGTGTTCGTCGTTGGGGAAGTGAAGCAGCCTGGCCGTTACGAGCTGCTCGGCCCCACGACATTGATGCAATCGATTGCGCTGGCCGGCGGCTGGAACGTGGGCGGCAACGTGAACCACATCGTTGTGTTTCGCCGCGATGAATGCTGGAACCTGATGGCCACGCAACTGACCGTAAGCAAGGCCCTCTTTGGCCATGCTCCCTGCCCGGCCGACGAAATCTGGATCCGCGACTCGGACGTGGTCGTGGTGCCCAAACGTGCGATTCTCGTGGTCGACGATGCGATCAGCTTGATCTTTACACGCGGCTTGTACGGGGTCGTGCCGTTCAACTTGACCGTGTTCCAAGGGCTGAGCACGGGTCTGGTTTCGGGTAAGTAGAGGAGTTGGGGGAAATGCCCCAAACCCTGTTTGGCTTAAAAACTATCAACGTGACTGGATTACGGCCAAAATATTTTTTTGGTGATCCTGACACGATTGTCACGCACTGCCATCGTGCGAAGTCTAGTTCTCCCAGGGATATACGCGCGATCCCTGGAGCAACCAGCGCTGCCTGGCACCATAAGGTGAGCTGATTCTTCCGCATATTCTTGGCCAACGTCTCGACACTCGCTTTCGCGCCGCTAGGATGGCGGGGGTTGAGTGACGAGAAACTAGACGCAGTCCTCTGCATGACAGGAATCGTTGGAAAGAGTCCAACGTGTCATCCCACCCGCAGGGACCCGCCCACTGCGCCTTGGTTTCTCCCCACGAGGATGATGTGGCACTTGGGCAAGCAACGGTCTCGATGGGTGTCCCCATGTCAAGGGTTGAAACGATGTCTCGTCCGCGCACTTGGGCTGCGCGGCGCATAGACATCCATGAACGGTCCGATGTTCGTTATCATCTGCGCGACGCGCTGTGGCTCTTGTTGCAAGCGTATGACTACGCGGCCGAATTGCAGCAAGATGTGTGGTCGTTTGCCGTGGAATTGAATGTCTTGCGCGCGGCGCATCTCACCACCAGTGACTTGCGCTGGCTGGTCTGCAAAGGCTACGTCGATCACGCTTGCGAAACCACCAAGCCGGACGACGAGGTGCGACGCTTTCGCCGTACCGGCGCCGCGGTCTTCCCGCCCGAGACTTGCATGGTGCTCACGCCGACGGGCATCGAGATGGCGCGCGAGATATGTGGCCTGCCGACGGTTCTTTCCTCACAGCCCCCCGAGATCTCGGTCTGTCCTCCGACGTTCGAAGCGCTGCACGTGGTCCCCAAGTGGGATCGGGATCGCAGGCAATTGCGTTTCGACGGACAGATTGTCAAAGAATTCAAGCTGCCTTCGCCTAACCAGGAAGCAGTCTTGGTCGCCTTCGAAGAAGAGGGATGGCCGGCCCGCATTGATGACCCATTGTCTCCCATTGCGGAAGTCGATCCCCGCCGCCGATTGCACGATACGATCAAGGCGCTGAATCGCAAGCAGAAGCAATCCTTGCTGCGGTTCATGGGAGACGGCAGCGGCGAAGGAATTCGCTGGGAACCGGCGTCCGGCAGCGTGGCCGACTAG
>CAMFLN010000881.1 GCA_945957305.1 uncultured Planctomycetaceae bacterium
GTTCGATCGCCGCGCGAAAATGTCTTTGAGCGTCGTCCAGGCGATCTTCCGCCAGCGCCATCTCGCCGCGAAATGCGCACGCGAACTCATTGAGCGGGTCATCGTCGTATTGGGCACTAAACGCGGCCAATTCGACTTCCGCTTGCTCGTGGTGTCCGGCCAGGTAGTGGGCCTCGCCGGCGCGGAACTGCGCTTTGCGAGCCAACTCGCCGTCGTCTCCTGTGACAACCGCGGTGAAGCATTCAGCCGCGGCGGCAAACTCGCGCTGCTGCACGAGCGACTCGCCGAGATAGAAACGTGCTCGTACAGCACGTGCATCGTCAGGAAATTCGGCGAGGAACGAGCGAAACTCGTCGGCTGCCAGATCCCAGCGGTGATGCTGGTAGTGCACGGCCGCCACCCGGTATTGATCATCCGCGTTGTCGGCGCGGACCGCTGTCGTAAGCCCACTGGCGAGCGACAGCGCGGCACAGGCCGCTATGACCAATCGCAGGTGCATGATCTTCTCTCATCGTCCGTGCACCTGGATGGCAGCCCGTGGCAAGTCCACGGGCTCCTGCTCCAGGCGTCACGGAGCAAAACGTAGCGGCATTTATGGAATCCCAATTCCTTCGTCGTCGACATTCCCCACCATGTGCAGGTGGTTGTGGTCGATGTACACCACCTCGCGAGCATCTTCGTCGACCGTGGTCGACGGGATCGGATAACCGCAGTGCGTCGTATCCGTGTAATAGATGGTGCACTTGTACTGACAGTGGTGGTGCCGTGCCGGTCCGATGAGCGGATAAAACCGCGGCGGATCGCAGTAATCGGCGATCGGTTCGATGGTCATGCGGCAGTTGTTGCGCTGCTTCTCGTACAACAGCGGCACATTGCCCGACACAGGGTGAACCTTCTCCAATGCCCGCATCACTTCGTCCGGGCTGGGAGGATCTAGCGCCACGGGATCACCACCCGAGGTCACTGGCCCCAAGATCGGCACTCGTTCATAGCGTTCGTGGACCCAGAACTGATCCTCGTGCCGCTTTTGATAGTAAGGGCTCAACGGCGTAGGCCAGGGGAAACGCCACGAAGGGCCCGAGGCAGTCGACAAGGGCCACATGCAACCGCTGCTTGCCAACAGCGGAAGCAGGGCAGCGAGCGACAGCAGTCGTTTCAGATGACTTGCGGGCATGAACGTTCCCCCTCCCTGGTCCACAATCCATAACTTTCCCGTGCCGGGCGCCGCTCTCCTGGTCTGGGCCAGGCTGGCGTGCAGTCCGAGCGGCTCACCGCGGGGACTCTTCTCCGGCTGATTTTGTTATCGTGTTAAACTGTGCCGAACTTGCGGGTTTTTCCGTGCCGGCGGAAAAAACACCTAACGATTTGGCAATGGTGCCCGTCACATCAAACGCTTGCGGGTAGGCCTCGATACCCTCGCGGCAAATGAAAAACGGCCCCGATGCGAGGTGCATCGAGGCCGTTATGCGAAGCGAAAGGGTGTCGTAGCAGCGGCACTACTGCTTAAAGTTCAGCATCCACCAGCCGTCATCCCATTCCAACATCACTTTGCGCCAGCCAAGCGGCACCTGGGGATACGGATAGAACGGACCGATGTACGGCCACGCCGTCGGCGAGTACTGACGCGGATAAGCGACTTGAGCGTAGTTGGGGTAAGCCGCGTAGCTCGGCCAGGCGTAGTTCGGCATATACGGCTGGTCATAGCGGGCCGGGGCCACGCCACCACCCACCGCCGGCACTGACATCGGCACCGGACCGCCGCCGCCGGGACCTCCGACCATGCCGCCAGGGCCCACGCCGATCGGTCCGCCTTCGCCCGGTGGGCACTGACCCATCGCCGCACCAGCCGCGGCGCCGGCCGCAGCCAGAGGCGCCATCGCCAGGCGAGCAGGCCCTTGCATCATCGGCGCCTGCATGCCGGCACCCGGCATGCCCGGTCCCTGCATCGCGGGAGCCTGCATCATTGGTGCTTGCATGGCTTCGTTCATTTCGCCCGGACCGAACGAACGGGGGACGTTCTGCGAAACCTGCTGCACGGCGTACGCGTTTTCTGTAGCCGACGAAGGTCTCTTGGCCACGGAGGACGATTTCTTCGTACCGCGTTTAGCTGTGCTCTTGCTGCTGCGCGGCGATTCAGCCGGCAACGAGGGATCGGGGAAGATCGTCTTGCGGACATTCGCCATGCCCTGCTCGACGGACTTGCCGGCCCCCTTGGCACTCGGTTTGACTTCGAGTTGATTCACGACCTTCGAGACGCCAGGCATGTTGGAAGCCATTTGCATGGCGGTCGCCAACTGCTCCTCGTTGGCCACGCGGCCCTTGAGGTACACAACGTCGTCTTTGGTCGTCACGCCAATGCTGTAGTCGGACAAGCGTCCGCTATCACGCAGCGTGGCGGCAACTGCCTGGGAAAACTCCTTGTTGTCCGCCGACGCCACGGTCGGCCAGACAGTGGCTGCGGCACATGCCGCCAGCCCTAAGAAAAAGCCTCGCATGCTTCCGTCCCTC
>CAMFLN010000882.1 GCA_945957305.1 uncultured Planctomycetaceae bacterium
AAAAGTGGGCTTCACTTCGCCTGGTCCGACACGTCCGTGATCTCTTCATCGCCGGCCATGGAAATGGTCAGGACCTCCGGCGCGTCACGCTTGACACGCGACAGGTCGACCATGCGGATGCGGCTGTTGGCGAAGGTGCGGAAGTAGTACCTGTGGTTTGCCAGGTCGGCGGCGCCGGTCCAGAGCGTGTAGTCGATGTGCTCTTGGCCCTCGCCCACTTCGCGCACGGCGCCGCGCGGGATGTCGAACTGGTTCAAGATGTGGAACGCCTGCAACACTCCTTCGCGTGCTGACTTTGCCGGCACCGCAGATTGTGCAAACGCTACGGCCCGCACGAAGCGCGCAGGGGGCGTAAAATCTCCGGGCAAACCGAGCAGTCCGTTCCCCTGTCCAAACCCGGTCAGGTTGATGCCGACCAGGTCGACCGGCGGTACGTTTGTGATTCGCAGGTTGGTGTAGTTCCGCAGGTTCGTCAGGTGCCAATCGAACGTCGGGGCGTTGGTGAACACGCCCAGCGGGTTGTCGCGAACGACCATCTGCCCCTCGACGTACTCGATGACCGAGCAATTTCCTGCTGAATCATGAAGAACGTAATGGCAAGGAGGCACAAATCCGAAGTTCCGCTGCACGACTTCGCCAACGCGGACGTTGCAGGCCGCGGCCAGCGCTTCGTCGACCGTGGCGGCCGTTCCCAACAGGTACGTTCCCAATTCCCACGGCGCCAGTGTCCGTTCAAGGTCAGCCGGCGCGATGCTCTGATACTTCGCATATCTGGGAAAGTAGAACAGTCCTACCGCCAGGCCGCGCTCGTTGACACCATCAACCGTGATGGGCATGCCAAAGGCATTGGCCCCGGTCGTGGCATACCTGGTCGTCCAGCGCAGGCCAGGCTCCCCGCCGGGCGTGCTGCCGACGTAAGTCTTGCCACGCGGGATGACCACAATGTTCGATTGCAGATCGGTCCCGAATTCCAGCGTCCGGGCGCAAATCACCGAGCCGTCTGCGGGCTTAATGCGAATGCCGGTGCAGGCCTTGGCACTTGCGACATCGGAGATAATCAGGCTGACTGCGACCAGCGCATGAAGGAGGCGTTTCATCGACAAGTTCCTGCAAAATTAGTGCGTCCTAGGTAAAGCTTGGTTCCCGCCGACGGATCCTCTCCCCAAGGGCCTAGCGAGCCTTGTGAAGTATAGGTTTCCGTTTGGGGCGGACTGATGCGGCGGAAAACAGGGCGGAATCGCAGCACAGAGAAGAATCCGCGCCGGCAGTGATGACGTAAACCGATGCGGCCGCACGCGCGACAACAATGCGCCGTACGCGAAAATCGGCGCCCGTCCCTCACCGCCGGGCACTGATTGTGCCGAATGAAATTCTATAGACAAATCTTTCGTCATGGTGCGAGCGATGCAGAGTATCCGACTGGCCGATCCCTCCCGACTCGCACTTTTCCCTCCAGCCCGGTGGCAGAACCGGACGGCGGTGGTTGACCTGGGTTCGCTCGGCTTGCACAACGATGCGCGGCTGGCCGACCATGTTTGCGACGCCGTCGAGGAGGATTTGCGCGCGATCGTCGTTCGCCTCGCGCCGGCCGCCCGAGTGGTCTCTGCCGGCGATTAACCCTCCGGGCACACCGTCCTAAACCGTCCCAGGCGCTGCACGCGCCGATTGTCCGCGCCGAATTGGTGAACCGTGCGGCGCAATCTCGGCGGGCTATCCTGGCAAGGTGTGCGGTTTGTTACAGCGCGTCCCCGGCATCAGGCGGAGCCGCCGCCGCAACAGGCCCGGGGATCAGCGCCGGCAGCGGCAGAGATTTCGACTCGACGGTGCGCCCGGCACGACGATCGAAGCCGCGGGTGTTCGCCAGGGTCAGGATCCAGGCAAAAACCAAATAGCCGGCCAAGCCCAGGGACGCTGCCGTGGCCGCGTACAGCCCATCAGCGCCCAACCGATGCGTGGTGAATTCGTACCAGAGGACCGCGGGCGAAAAGAGCAGAAAGGGGATGCAAGCGGCAACGAAGAGGATCTCGAACTGATTGGTAAATAGAAACGGCATGCAGCACATCAGGTAGCCGCCGCCGAGAAAGATCCCTACGGCCACGGTTGCCGCCATCGCGCGAATCGAAGTGCTGCACCACGACGAGAACCAGATCCCCAGTGCCGAAGTTGCCAAGGCGATGCAAAAGAACGCCGCCAATTGCAAGGGAACGATGATCACAAATTGTGGGGAGAGCAGCGCGTTCAACAGCCACCAGATGCCGATGGGGAGCGCAAACCAGCGCGCCGCATAGATGGCGCCGGCCATCTTCCCCCAGACAATTTCCGCGGGCTCAAGTGGTGTGCTGATCAGTGTCAACCACGAATCCCGCTCTTTCTCGGCCGTGATCGATCCGGCGGCGCGAATTGCTACGACCACGAGCGCTCCGCATTCCAGGAGCGTGACCACGCCCATCGTTGTGCTCATCAACTCCGAGTCGTAGTAGCTGCCACGATTGCCGCGTGTGGCC
>CAMFLN010000883.1 GCA_945957305.1 uncultured Planctomycetaceae bacterium
AACTCGATGCGGCCGCAGCGAGGACAGACATAAACGTCGTACGCCTCGCGGTGCTTAAACAGTTCAAACAGCCCGCCCATAAAGTCGAAAGCCCTCGTCCCTTCGTGGAATTGCTTCGTGCCTTGGTAGCTCAAGTTGCAATGGCAGCGCAAACATTGCAGGCTCTCTGAGGGCATTTTCGCCTCCCCTGGTAAAGGGCACTTCTGCTCCCGCGATCGTTTCGCGGTCCAGAATTGGGGATTATCCCGCGCCAGAGGTGAGCCGTCCAACAATCGGCGTCGCGCCGTCAGAGCAATGTGCAGGTTGCCGGAAACTCAGCGTTTGACTCGTTGGTCGCGCAACATCTGCGTCAGCTGCGGCAGTACGGCCGCGGCGGCCGCCTCGCCGACGTCCGCCAATTCGTACGCCCGGGGGAAATCCGCGAACTCAAACGCCGAGGTGTCAGGCGTGATTAAGAGGTCAACCGCCGTTCCCCGCAGCGCCGTGATGCCGTAGGCCTGCACCTCGTTCACACGAAAGAGGGTTTCCAGAAATCCGGCCCGCCGCATGTGCGATGTGGGTGTTTGCGGCTCGTTGTGTCCAAAGCGGGCGGGCATGCGCGTCGCGACGTCAATGCCCACGACAAACGTTGCGCCGCGCTCGACCAGCACGTCGGCCGGCAAGTTATTGAGCACCCCGCCATCCACCAGGGCCATCCCCTCGCGCAAGATCGGCCGAGCAATCACTGGAACGTTGATGCTTTCCACGACGGCGCGCACGGCATCGCCGCGGTCGTGCACGACCTGCTTTCCCGAGACGAGGTCAACCGCCACGGTGGCCAGGGGAAGTTGCAGTTGCTCCAAGGTGGCATCGCCAAAGAAATGCCTGAGCATGCGATCCCAGGCGCCGATGCGAAACATCGTCCACAAATAGATTTGATTTCCGCCGGGAAGCTTGCGCACCCAGGCCGACGGCGTGAGCGCTTCCTTAAACGCTTCGACCGCTTCGCGGGGCGCGAATCCCCCAGCATAAGAGGCGCCCATCAGGGCGCCGCTGCTGGTGCCGGCGACAAAGTCGAAGCTGATCCCCGCGCCTTCCAGAGCATGAAGCGCGCCCAGGTGCGCCAGGCCGCGCGCCCCCCCGCCGCCCAGGGCCAAACCCAATCGTATTCCTTGCAGGTGGCGCACCAGTCGTTGAATGCCGTGATCTTGCAACCGGCTGGCGGTGCGCTGCGGCTCTTCGAGCACGACCTTGAAATCGGGTAGCGCCAGCCGGATGCCGGTTGGCAGGGGCGGTGAGAACCGTTCGTCCGCAGACATCACCCAGACCAACCGCACGCGCCCAAGCAAACGGGGTTCAATGTCGATCAGCTTGCGCAAATTTTGCACGCTGGTCTGCAAGAACCGCGGTTCCACCAGCCACCAAATATCCTCGCAAGCGCTCAGCATCTGCGGCAACTCGAATTCCAGACCGGCCTGCGTCAGGTCCAGCAACACGCGATCATGGTGTTCGGCGACCTGATGGACGCGCTCCTTCACCGCGCGAATTTTTTCGCCGCCGCTCAACTCGCGCGGGACGCGCTCGATCAGGTAGTTGCCCGCCGTGGGCCACTTGTCGGGGCGATCCGTGACAACTTCGATCGTCTCGCCCGATGCCGCGAGTGCGCGGGCCAATGGCGCCACCAGCCCTTGCGTGCGTAACGTCGAGTTCACCAGGCCGACGACCAGCGGCTGGTGATGCCGTGGGGTGGCCCGGGCGTCCCAGCGTAGCCGCAACCCTAGAGATCGGCTCAGGTTCGCGGCGAACCCCGGCACGGTGTCCAGCAGCCGCTCGAAACGGTCGCGATCGAGTTCCAGTAGTTCCGTATCGATCACTGCGGACGCCGTGGCGGTACGCAATCCATCGGTCAGAATGGCCATTTCGCCAAAATGTTGTCCTCGCCCGAGGTAACCGAGCAATTGGAACGGTTCGCCCGAGCGGTCGACTGTCAGTTTGACCCGTCCACGCACCACGACGTACATCGTGTACCCGGTGTCACCTTGCCGGCAGATGATTTCCCCTGCCGGGAATTCGACATGACGCCCAGAATCCACGACGCCCTGCATCTCGACCACGCTGAGTCCGCGGCAAAGGTTACAGCGACGAAGTACTTGTAAAGTCGAATCGTTGATAGTCTCTCCTTCGCGTCTGGCGACCAGCAGCGCAAGCGAGGATGATCGGCGCGAAACCGAAACTTGTCAACGCGGGTTCAGTTCCCTGAGGCGTCTTGCCCAGCTTGAACGGACGGGGCCGAACCTCGATAATTCGCAAGTTCGGCTCACGCGTAAGGGGGGAAAGACTTTGCACACCACGCCCGCGGAAAATTACGAGGCCCTACTGGTCGTCTCGTTCGGTGGCCCCGAGGGCCCGGACGATGTCATGCCCTTTCTGGAGAATGTGCTGCGGGGAAAGAACGTACCACGCGAGCGGATGCTGGCAGTCGCCGAGCACTATTACCACTTTGGCGGCAAAAGCCCGATCAACG
>CAMFLN010000884.1 GCA_945957305.1 uncultured Planctomycetaceae bacterium
GTCCTCGACTACAAAACCAATCGCGTGTCCAGCGATCGCGTCCCGAGTCTCGTGGCCCAATACGAAATGCAGATGCTGCTCTATGCGGTTGCCGTCGAACAAGTCCTGGGCGTCGCGCCGGCAGAACTCGTGCTCTGCTTCCTGCAACCTGGTGTCGAATTCGTCGTGCCATGGAACCCTGACGCGCGTGCACGCGTCGTGACGCAAGTGAATCGAGCGCTGGCCACAGCCCGGGGTACTGCAACAGCTCCCGAGGGTACAGCGGCAAAGAGGAGCTAGCCGACGGTCAGCTGACCGCGCAAACGCGTGGCAGCAGGAAGGCGGGGCGATTTCCCCAGGGTCGCCACGACCCACTCGACGACGCGCCAGTCGAGCCAGCGACGGTCAGGATCCGAGGATCGCGCGCCGATAAAGCCCAGATGTCCGCCGCGCGGCGCGATTCGCAGTATGGTGGACGACGATAAGCGTAGCTCGCGCAGCATGTGGACCGGTACCAGTGGATCGTCCGCCGCAGCCAAGATGTACGTGGGAAGTCGCACGTCCGGCAACAACGGGGCGGAACTGGCCTCGCGGTAGTAATTCGCGGCCGTGCCGAACCCGCAGACCGGCGCGGTGAACCAATCGTCGATCTCCCATAACTTCTTGGGGCGTCGAGCAAACACGACATGCACCGCATCGGGAACGCGGTCCCGGCGCTCGCGCAATTGTTGGCCCAGCAGCCGGGCGAAATAGCGATCGTAACCTCGGTTTTGCCAGCGGCCAATCCACGCCGAGCAAGCCGACAAATTCGCCGGAGGGCTCACGGCCATGACGCTGGCCAGGTTCTCGGGGGGAGAGGCCGCAGACTCCCCCGCCAGCTTTAAGACGATATTCGCCCCCAGCGAAAAGCCGACTAGGGCAACCGGTGAGCCCGGACATACAGTCCCCAGAAAGAGTAGCGCCGCCTCGGCATCGGTCGATCGCCCGCTGTGGTACGGCAAACGTGCCAATTCCATCCCTGCGCCGCAACCGCGCAGATCCATGCGAAACACGCGCACACCGCAAGCCGTGAGCTTTTCCGCGGCACGTCGCATATAAACGCTTTGGTGGCAGCCGCCGAGCCCATGAAGCAAGAGAGCTACCGGTCCGCCCCGCGGCCAGTCTTGCGGCGCGTCGTCGTGCAACACCAGCCGGTCACCATCGGGCAGCGCGACTTGGTGTTGCGTGGCGCGGTAATCAGCGAGCAGTCCAGGAAAGTAAACGCCTGCCAGGGTTTGCAAGTGACCGCTGCGCAACAGAGGGTGCGCGCGAAACGCTGGCGGCTCGCGAAGAAGCGCAGACAGGGATTCCAAACGCCACCCGCAACACTGGAAGAATCGCGACGTCTAAAGGTTTCTCACGGCAGGTCGCGCTCGCCGTGTCTCAGCTTATGCGGAACCATGGCGATGGGGCAAGCGTGCGGTTCCCTTAGGATAAACCGGGAATCGGCCGTCCCCCTTCGGTGACGATCGGAATCGGACGCCCTTGGCGATTCATCCACTGCGCCCCAAGATCGATATCCAGGTGGCGATACACCGTGGCCGCCAGGTCCGCAGGGCGTATCGGCGCTTCGGCGATGTCATAGCCGCGACCGTCGGTACTGCCGATGACTTGACCGCTCGGCAAACCGCCGCCGGCCACGATCATCGACATGCAGTTCGTCCAGTGGCCTCGGCCTGCCGTGGAGGTCATCACCGGGCTGCGGCCAAATTCGCCCATGACCAGCACCAAGGTGGAATCGAGCAACCCGCGCGCTGCCAAGTCGTTGATGAGGGCAAACAATGCTTGATCGAGCGTCGGCAGGATCGGGGTCAGTCCCTTTTCGATGCCGCCCCATTTCACTTCGTCGCCGTGATGGTCGAAATAACCCCAGGCGCCGCTCACCAAGACAAAGGTCACACCCGCTTCGACCAGGCGCCGGGCCAGCAGGGCCTTTTCTCCCAAGCTCCCCCGTCCGTAGGCGTCACGCAGTTTATCGGGCTCTTGTGCGACATTGAATGCTTGTTGCACGTGCGCGCTGGTGACCATGTCGACCGCCATTTGCGAAAAGCGATCGGCGCTATCCATGGCCCGGGATAAGTCGAGATCGCGCCGCAATCGATCAAATTCTTGACGCAGCGCGTCCCGCTCTTGCACGCGATCGACAACCAAGCCTTTAGGCAATGCCAATCGGCCGGGAAGTTCCTTGCCGTTGACCGGCTCATAGGCATTACCCATGTGACCGGCGCCCCACACATCGGCTTTCCAACTATCGGCCAGCCCAACAAAGGCCGGCAGGTTCGGCGCATTCGGGCCGCGCAGCCGCGCGACGACCGACCCCATCGACGGGTAACCTTGGCCATCGTTGCCGTCGTCGGTGCGACGTGCCAACGCGTTGCCGGCTTGCATCGTGATCGGCGTGTGATTGCTGGCCGAGCAATCGACCGAACGAAGCTGTCTCTTATACACATCTGACGCTGCCGACGATCGCATAAGTGTAGAT